>DATFDB010000177.1:0-15212 GCA_035252445.1 Nitrosotalea sp.
TTCAATATGATTTGATGATTATAGTTGTAGAAGGTTTTGACCAAGCAGGAAAGATGACCCAGTCAAAACTTTTGGCCAAATTTTTAAAGACAAAAAACATAAAATCAAAAATATTCAGCTTTCCAGACTATCACACGCCAATTGGCAAGGAGATCAAGCGATTTCTACACGGAAGCAGATCATTTCCTCCGCAGGTAATCCACTGCCTGCTTGCTGCAAACAGGTGGGAGAAAGCAAGTGAGATCAGTGATGCCGTATCAGAAAATAATGTCGTCATCATGAATCGATACTATCAATCAAATCTAGTATATGGAACAGTAAATGGCCTTGACATGAAATGGCTGCAAAACCTAGACGAGGGGCTTCCAAAAGAAGACCTTGTGATCTTGCTTGATGTAAATCCAGACGACTCTTTTTCCCGCAAGACGCAAAGGCGTGACAAGTTTGAAGAAAACATAGAATTTGCACAAAAGATTACAAAGACATACCGAAAATTAGCGCAAGAATTTGGCTGGCACATAGTAAACGCATCACAACACAAACAAAAAGTCCATCAAGACATCAGGCAAATTGTCTTGAATCGCATTGCGAAATAATATGGCAAAAAAATATCTTCAGATAGTTGATCCAATACATGGATTCATCAACGTATACGGACACGAGACTAGCCTCATTGACAGCCCAATCTTTCAGAGGCTTAGAAGAATAAGGCAACTTGCTGGGGCACATCTCATCTATCCTGGAGCACAACACTCTAGGTTTGAGCACTCGCTTGGAACCATGCATGTTGCAGGACAGGCAGCATCTATCCTGGAAGAAAAAGGGCATCTTGATTCTGACAGTGTAGATAATCTCAGACTGGCAGCTCTGCTGCATGACATAGGCCACGGCCCGTTCTCGCATCTATTTGAAGAAGTTCTGCAAAAAAAGAAAAAAATTTCCCATGAAAAAATTGGCAGAAACCTCATCTTAAAGTCTGAAATTGGTGATCTTGTATCAAAAAATGGGTTTGACAAGAAATTCATTGGAAAATTGGCATTTGGAGACTCAAAATACCAGTTCATGAATGAAATTATTTCAGGCGGCCTGAGTGCAGACATGATGGACTATCTGCTCCGTGACGGCTATTTTACAGGGGCAGAACATGCGAGAATTGATTTTAAAAGAATCATAAACTCGCTTGATGTATACCAAAAAAAATTATCCCTTGACAAATCTGCGCTACATTCCTTTGAATCAATGATGATCTCAAGATACCAGATGTTCCGAGCAGTCTATTTTCACAAGACTGTGAGGGCAGCAGAGGTTATGCTGCTTGAATCAATGCTTCTTGCAGACAGCGAGCTTGGGCTTGCAACAGACAACCTGCAAAAATATGTGCAGCTTACTGACGAGCTTCTCATCTCAAAGTTGATCTCTTTGCCCAAGACAAGTAGGGATCTTAGGTGGGCAAGCCAGCTTGCATTGGACTACCAGGAACGCAGGTTGCTCAAGTGTGTCTATGAAAAAATTTTCATGAAGCCGCGAATGGGCAAAGTCAACCCCCTGAAACTGCAAAGCGAGATTGCAAAAAAAGCCAAAGTGGACGAGGCTGAAGTGTTTGTTGACATATCAAAGACCCCGTCAATTCCTCTTTCACCGTCAAAAAAGGAATCCCAGTCAATAATTCTTACCTCAACTGGAAAGACAGGCCCAAAGGAGGCTTATGAGTTACCCATATCGGAGATTCCTTTGGTTTCTGCAATTTCTGGGTTTATGGATATACTTAGAATCTATGCAAGACAACAATTTAGAAAAAAGGTTGAAATGGCAGCACACGACATCCTTGGTGAAAACAGGTAAAGCGAAAAATGAGATCTGATCAATCAAAACCAAAACCAAGAGTTGTCATAAAACTTTCTGGCAGCCTGTTTAGCCTTGATGATACAAAGACGCTAAAGCAGTTTGCAGAGTTTTTTGTCAGGTCAAGTAAGATTTGCCAGCCAATAGTAATTGCAGGAGGAGGCAAGATAGCACGGCACTATATCTCACATGCAAGATCTTCGGGGGCAGACGAATCTACACTTGATGAGCTTGGAATTGAGGTATCGAGGTTGAATGCAAAGCTATTGATCTTTGCATTACAAGAAAAAGCATATCCTCATCCTCCAACTAATCTAAAAGAAGTGGCAAATGCTGCAGACAGCGGCCTGATAGTGGTTACAGGAGGCTTGCATCCAGGACAAAGTACGAATGCCACATCTGCATTGATTGCAGAAAAAATACGCGCAAGTGTATTTCTTAACGCTACCGATGTAGATGGAGTTTATGATTCCGATCCGCGAAAGAACAAGCATGCAAAAAAATTCAAAAAAATTCCGCTCAAAAAACTTCGCGCCATGCTTGTACACCAAGACTCTGTAGCGGGAGGATACGACTTGATGGACATTGTAGCTTTGAAAGTAATAGAGCGCTCCAAGATAAAAACGCGAATTCTCAAAGCAGATATCAAGACACTGGACAGAGCCATCCGGGGAAGCCCAGAGGGCACAGAAATTACACTAGCTTGACTGTTTCCGTATACTTTGGAATTCCTGCAGTAACTGCCTTTTGCAGTATCTCTCTTGCTTGTTCTTCGGATAGGGTCTTTGACTGTGCCTTTGCATATCCTTCCTCATCAACTATCACTGCAACCCACCCGTCTGTTTTTTGAGCCACAGCTACAAACTCCTTTTCTCCCACTGGGACAAAAACTCCTTGCGATTTTTTTACTGTAAGTGTAAGCATGGCAAAACCTGCGTGTTCAAACAGAGTCATCTGTGATTTTCTTGAT
Organism: Nitrosotalea sp.; assembly: GCA_035252445.1. GTDB lineage: Archaea > Thermoproteota > Nitrososphaeria > Nitrososphaerales > Nitrosopumilaceae > Nitrosotalea. Next base: position 2,813 of record DATFDB010000177.1, read on the forward strand.
CTGTCTTGGCCAATCCGTATGGCTTGGTGATACTGCATGAATCTAGATCTCCAAACTTTTACTATAAGGGTTTTCAAGTTAAGGTTTAAGTGAAGACTAGATTCATTGGCTTTTGTACTTGGATACAAGAATAATACTGGGCGGAGTAGCTATCGCAATCATTGCAGTTGTTGTCGTATTTGCAGTCCTGCCAGGCTCTGGCATGATAAAAAACATTTTGCCTCACGGCCCAAACGTGCCTTCATCTATGACTGCAGTTACAACTGAGATCAAGCCGCTTGTTATATTGTATAATGGAACCTCAGTAATTTCAGCCAGCGAAAGGAACGCAACACTGCAAAGTACATTTTACATCACAAATCCAAATACTACTACAGTAATTCTCGAATCTATCAATTATGTAATAACTGCTGACGGAACAGTGGTTGGCCATGGACAGCTGGGGCAGAGATATGAAGGAAGCTGGGAAGCCTCTACTTACTATCCGCTTGTAGAGCAAACATCATCAACCTTCAACAACACTGCATTCCTTCAAAATACTGGAAACTATCCGGATGTCTGGTCAGCACTGGAAAAGGGAACTGCAAAAATTGTGATTTCAGGAACTGCTTACTATGCAACAAAGACTGCGTTTAGTGGCGGTGACTATAATCAAGACTTTAACTTTACAGGCTAGACTTAATGCAATGCAGGATTGTATCTTGAACGCATGAACTTTACCAAATAGGCAAAGCCAAGAATTATCCATGTAAGCAGCATTGCTCCCCAAGCAAACACAACAATTTGTTCCAGATTGATGTTGTACTGGGACATGATTGCAGTTGCCTGGGCTGGCAATATTGTCTGTAATTGGTACAGAGGAAAAAGATACGGGTTTGTGTTTTGATTGTAAGATAAGGTGTCTCCAAGTAATTTTACTACTGCATGCCAGCCGAAGAAAAATGTAACAAAAAAGAAAACTGCCTTTCTACCAATTGCTTTTTTGTATCCTCGCTTTTCATATCTTTCCAGTTTTTGTTTTACGTGAGCAAGTTCGGTCTTTAGTTCTTCAACTGACTGCTGCGAACCTTTTTTCTTGGAAGGCTCTATGTACATAGTAATCAATGACTCCAAATATTTTCTATCAGAGATGTATAACGGTCTGCCATCCTGAAGCATGCTGAGAATATAGTTTAGCCTGCCGCTGTCCCCTCTCTTTGTATCTATGAGATACATTACATGCTCGATCAAATCTTCGCTCATTGTAATTGCCTATACCTCAATACGTCTTGAATCGCTATGTACGGCTTTAGATAACCTTATCAACATTATCAAGCTCCTTTGGAAAAGGATTTTGATTATCTGTGAGACTAGCTCACTTTTTTTAGGAAGCTTAGGATAGGCTCTTTCTCTTCGCTTGACAATGATGAGAACCCCTCTAGCAACTCACGTTGAATTATCAATGACTCGTCAAGCGCTTTTTTGACAAGCTCGCTTTCAAATGGAATCAATTTTTCTATTACTCCCTCGCTGTATGCCTCTACATATTTTCTTAAAAGATATGAAACAAAATTTGGAGAAACGCCAAGCAATGTAAGAATTGAGTTTTTTAGATCCTTGTCTTTTGAATTAGAATTTTTCTCAAAGAAATTACTCATGATTCTCAGTCTTTCCTTTCCCATCTCTGACAAGGAAGCAGCAACCAACAGGCCTTCTTCTGTTAGTTGATAATATGGAACGCCTTGTTCTTGGAGAGCTTTTGGGCCTCGCTTAATGGGAAGCCTGCCAGACTCTTCAACAATTCCTAATGGCAAAAGAATTTCATCAAGATCTCTGAAAATTCCAGAGTAGATGTTTTGCCAAGTTGTTCCATTTTTTTCTGCAAGCCTATGTGCTATCGCAGTTCTGGTTTTTTTTGTAGGCAAAGTTTCCATCGCAAGATGCATGATTATCTCGCGCTGGCGCATCGCTTCTCCTGTAAACTCTTTGTTTTTTGTCTTAAATGTTTGAAAAACTGACAACCTTGGAACGGCTTTCTTTGTCTTTGTCATCTTACTCACCTTGTAACTTTGAAAATGAATTGTACCTCAGGTTAATATTTTTATAATTCAGAATAATCATTTTGTGATACTATCATACTTTGCACAGATATAAGAATTTACGATTTTGGAAAAATTTTAACAAATTAAGGCTTTTTCATCCATAATGCATAGTTTGGATGCATAGAAATTTCAAGAAAGATGGCAAATTTCTTGGTGTAATTCAATTATGCACCTAGCATTGACCAAATTCATAATGTGAAATGAATTTACATCGGGATGATACAGAGACATTTCATGCTCAAATCTCCAGAAGAACTTTTGGAACTTGTCCAAAATCCAAATTTGGTATTGATTGACTGCAGATCATACAAAGAATACGCAGAGGGACACATTCCGGGTGCAGTAAATGTAGATCTGTTTTACTACCACTGGCTTGACACCACAAAGGACGGAATCAAGGCATTTGAGAAGCAGATGAGAACTCTCTTTTCATTTATGGGAATTACAAGTCAAAAAATTGTTGTATTTTATGATGATGTTGCAGGCATGAGTGCATCTAGGGGGGTTTGGCTAATGGAATACTTTTCACATGGCAATTCATTCATGCTAAACGGAGGATTCCGAAAATGGAAGAGCCTTGGGTTTCCTATTGAAACCAAGACAAATGGAACAAAACCTGCCAAGTTTTCCGGCAGAACCAACAAGGATCTATTGGTTGGCTTTGAGCACATCAAGAAGAACCTTGGCAAGGCAAAGTTAGTTGATGCAAGAACAAAAGAAGAATTTGAAGGCAAGGTAATACGTGCAGCAAGAAAGGGACGCATACCAAATGCTGTTAGTATAGACTGGGCGCTTAACATTAATGAAGACGGCACAATGAAATCTCCGGAAGAACTTGAAAAACTATACAAGTTTTCAAAAAATGACGAGATCATAACATACTGTCAGGGCGGATATCGCGCGGCCAATTCTTTTATTGCACTAAAAATTCTTGGTTTCAAAAATGTAAAGGTCTACCTTGGATCCTGGGGTGAATGGGGAAATAGGCTTGATCTTCCAGTTGAAGATAGCCCGTAATTCTAGATATTGCAAAATCGCAGCTAAATTGTACGATGATCGCACCATGAAATTTTCTTATTTTTTGAAAAAATGTGTCACGGCTTTGTAAGAATTAGCTTAATATACCGTCGACAAATGAGCCATTACTGATGGTACTTAACAAGCGCTCAAAGTTATCGCTTATCATCATAACAGCGGGGTTGACAATCGGACTATCTACCTTCTTTACAACTCATTCTGCATTTGCTGCAGACGCAGCTGCCACAAGCAGCGGTTTGACAAAACCATTACTTGCTATTGCTGCAGCTATTGCAATTGCAGGTGGTTTGATAGGTACTGGTAATGCACAACAAGGTATTGGTGCTGCCGGTATGGGTATCATTGCAGAGAAACCGGAGAAGTTTGGTCAGGTGCTATTCTTCTTCGTCATTCCCGAAACATTATGGATCATTGGATTCGTATTGGGAATCATCTTACTGCTAGGTATCCTGTAGTGGTTTCAGTAAAATGAGCATCGAGACTTTCCTCCTTGAGATAGAGAATAGAAAAAAAAAGGAACTGGAAAGCCTCGACAAGGATCTAGCAGAAAAGAAATCCAAACTTCAAACAGAACTTGATGTTACACTAAAAGAGATCCAGGAAAAGTTTGCAAACGAGGCAAATATCAAGTCGGAAAGAGAGTATGCAAGAATAATCGAAGCATCAAAACTTCAAGCAAAAAAAATAATGTTTGATGCCATCAATGAAAACATGCAATCTGCATTTGCTGTAATAACAAAAGAAATTGAAAATTATACTTCAAGTACTCAATACAAAAAAGCACTTGAAACTATGGTAAACAGCGCAAAGAAAAAACTTGGACAAAACATTGTAGTTCACTGCAGAGATGAAGACAAGGCCACACTGAAAGACATGGGAGTCACAATTGGCAAGTCTATCAAAACCCTTGGCGGTTTAGTTGCAGAGAACAAGGAAGGAACAAAAGAACTTGATCTTACTTTTGATGAACTACTACGAACTAACGAAGACCAAATCAAAAGTTTCCTTTCGGAGAGAATGTGATTGCCAACATCGCAATATGCATCATCTTTTGGCCGCTTACAAGCAATTTCATTAAACCTTCTATCAAAGGAAGCAATGCAGAACTTGATGAAGGCAAAAGACGAAGGGGAAATGATAAAAATTCTCGAACCAACTTGGTATGGTCCGGAAATTGAAAAGGCAGCTACTTTATTCAAAGACGCAGACCTTTTAGAAGTTGCACTAAACAGGCACCTAGTTCAGGTAAACAAGATTGCCCTTGAAGCAACACCGTTTAACGGCAAGTCTGCTGTACGAGCATATCTTTCAAAATGGGATATGTACAACATAGAGCTGATATTGTCATCAAAAAGCATGAACAGGCCAATCACCGAAGTTGAGTCATTCCTTGTATCAAGCAGGCATGTTCCAGCAGGAATTTCTGCTGGAAACATATCGCATGATGAGATGAAGGTCATACTATCGCAAAATAACGTAGATGGAGTAGTAAACCAGCTTGTCAAGTACAACTATGGTACCATCCTGATGCAAAATCTTGAAGTGTACCAAAAGACAGGAGATCTAGGTCCTATGATGTCAGCACTACAGGCTCATTATTACCAAAATCTATTGGAGTCACTCAAGTTTTTCCAGGGAGATGAGGGAATAATTCGAGGCCTTATCCGAGCAGAGATAGACAAGAAAAATGTTCTAAGCCTTTTGAAGGCAAAAGAATCCAACCTTGACAAAGAACTTCTAAGCAAACACATCATTGAAGGAGGAATGGTATCAAAAAATGAACTACTAGATATCTATGGTGCAAAAGATGTACCAGAAATTGTAGGAAGAGTAGAGAATCGCTTTATGTTAGTTAATGCATTGGCACTGTATAAAAAATCAAAGAGCCTTATCGATTTCGAGGTCGCGTTGGATAAATTCATAAATTCCGAATATGTGAGCAAATTGAAAAATATTGCATTATCAATTGGAACAATATTCTACTTTATCATCAAGATGGAACAGGAGCGTGAAAACATTAAAAGAATTGCATATGGCAAGCGCTACAATCTTTCAACAGAACACATTACATCATTATTGCTAGAGTGAGATAATGTCGACTCAAAAAACACAATCAAGTGGCAGGATCGCTGTGGTAGGAGAACGTGAACTAGTGATAGGATACAGCCTGCTTGGAATCGAGGATACGTTTGTAGTAAGCGGTGAAGACGCCGGCAAAACTGTCCAAGACTTGTATTCATCAGGAAAGTTTAGTCTTATTATTGCAAGCGATGCTGTAAGAAATGCCCTTCCGGCAGTATTCCGAAAAAAGATCGAGGCATCAATAGAACCGCTGGTCCTTTTTATGCCGGCTATGGAAGGAAACATTCAAGAAGAGTCAATTGCGGCACTGGCAAAGAGAGTGTTAGGAATAAGTATCCCTACAAGTTGATGATAATAAATGGCTGATGGAATAATTTCAAGAATATCGGGTCCGGTAGTTATCGCTAGTGGACTTGAGGGAGCCCAAATGTTCGATGTCGTCCGTATAGGAGAGATGGGACTAGTAGGCGAGATAATTAGGCTAGAAGGAAACAAGGCAACAGTACAAGTTTATGAAGATACTACAGGTTTGCGTCCGGGAGAGAAAGTAACCAATACAAAAAGGCCGCTCTCAATGCAGCTTGGCCCAGGACTACTCACTTCAATTTATGATGGAATTCAAAGACCACTTGACGTACTAAGGGAACAGAGTGGTGACTTTATCAGCAGAGGAAAAGTAATCCCTGCACTTGATCAAACAAAGAAATGGGACTTTGTTCCATTAAAGAAAAAGGGAGATACTGTATCCCCTGGAGAGATAATTGGTGAGGTCCAAGAGACTCCACTTATCATGCACAAAATCATGGTGCCATACAATGTTGAGGGACAGCTATCTGAAATTTCTGAAGGCAAGTTTACAGTAAACGATATTGTTGCAACAGTACAAAACAGCGTCAAGACAGACATTGGTCTTTCAAGCTGGTGGACTGTAAGAACACCAAGACCAGTTCTCAGAAAACTTGCACCAGAGGAGCCACTCCTTACTGGGCAAAGAGTACTTGATACATTCTTCCCAGTTGCAAAGGGCGGAACTGCTGCAATTCCAGGTCCATTTGGAAGCGGAAAGACAGTAACCCAGCAACAACTTGCCAAGTGGGCAGACAGCAATGTAATTGTCTATGTCGGATGTGGAGAAAGAGGAAACGAGATGACCGAGGTCCTTTCAACTTTTCCAAAACTTGAAGATCCAAAATCAAAGAGACCTTTGATGGAGCGCACAATTCTTGTAGCTAATACTTCTAACATGCCTGTCGCAGCAAGAGAGGCAAGCATCTACACCGGAATTACGATGGGAGAATACTATCGTGACATGGGATATGGTGTTGCATTGATGGCAGACAGCACTTCTAGATGGGCAGAGGCATTAAGAGAAATTTCAGGCAGACTTGAAGAAATGCCAGGTGAAGAAGGATATCCAGCTTATCTTGGTAGAAGGCTTGCAGAATTTTATGAAAGGGGAGGCAAAGCAATTGTCATATCCCCTGAAGAGCGTGTCGGCTCACTTACTCTTGTAGGTGCAGTATCTCCTCCTGGTGGAGACTTTTCAGAACCAGTATCACAAAACACACTTAGAGTAACTAGAGTCTTCTGGGCACTTGATGCAAGCTTGGCATCAAGAAGACACTTTCCGTCAATTAACTGGCTTACCAGCTATTCATTGTATGCAGACGGCATGGGAGACTGGTACAAGAACCATGTTGCAGCAGAATGGATAGGACTGCGAAAGGAAGCACTTGAGATCTTGCAAAGAGAATCTGAGTTGCAAGAAATTGTTCAGCTTGTGGGATATGACGCACTGCCAGAGCCAGAAAAGGGTGTTCTGGATACAGCACGTTCAATTAGGGAAGATTACCTGCAGCAAAGCGCATACGACGATGTGGATACGTACACATCAATTAGAAAACAATTTCTCATGCTTGCTGCAATCATAGAATTTGGAAAGATGGAGGCAGAAGCAATCAAGAAGGGAGTTACATCTACAAAGATTGGTGCATTAGAATCAAGAAAGATGATATCGAAGATAAAATGGACAAAAGAGGACCAAGTAGAACAACTAGTCAAGGACTTTCAGAATAAAATGCAGCAAGAGTTTAACAACTTGTTAGTGGAGGCTACGCACTAGAGATGTCTACAATATCATACAAGACAATTGACAAAATTGCCGGTCCTCTAATGTTTGTACAAGGAGTAGACAATGCTGCCTATGGTGAAATTGTAGAGATAAAACTTGTAAACGGCGAAAGAAGACAGGGGCAGGTCCTTGATACAAGACAGGGCCTTGCAGTGGTTCAGGTCTTCGGCCCAACGATGGGACTGAACACAAGCGGAACTTCAGTGAAATTCCTTGGTGAAACTGCACAACTTGCAGTATCTGACGACATGCTTGGCAGAGTCTTTGACGGTCTTGGAAACCCAAGAGACAACGGACCCAAAATAGTATCAAAGCACAAGGTAGACTTGGTAGGTTCCGGTATCAATCCATATTCAAGAGAAGAGCCGTCTGAATTCATCCAGACTGGAATGTCAAACATTGACGCAATGAATACTCTAGTAAGAGGACAAAAGCTTCCAGTCTTTTCCGGTGCAGGCCTTCCACACAACTTGCTTGCAGCACAAATTGCAAGACAGGCAAAGGTGCTTAACACATCTGAAAACTTTTCAGTAGTATTTGCAGCAATGGGAATTACAAGTGAAGAGGCAAACTTTTTCGTAAAACAATTTGAAGAAAGTGGCGCACTTGGCAGAACATCTCTTTTCCTAAACTTGTCATCAGATCCATCAATGGAGCGTTTGCTTACCCCAAGACTTGCATTAACTACTGCAGAATATCTTGCATATGAAAGAAACATGCACGTACTTGTAATCATGACAGACATGACAAACTATTGTGAGGCATTAAGAGAAATTTCAGCCGCAAGAGAAGAAGTTCCTGGAAGAAGAGGATACCCAGGATACATGTATACTGACTTGGCTTCTCTCTATGAAAGAGCAGGAAAGATAAAGGGCAGAAATGGCTCTGTAACACAGATTCCAATCCTTACCATGCCAGCAGACGATATCACTCACCCAATTCCTGATCTTACAGGATACATCACTGAGGGACAGATTGTCATGAGCAGAGACCTTCACAGGGGAGACATACATCCACCTGTAGATGTGCTAACAAGCCTTTCACGTTTGATGAACCAAGGCATCGGAAAGGGAAGAACAAGAGAAGACCACCGAAGCCTTGCAGACCAACTCTATTCCACTTATGCGCAAGGAAAAGATGCAAGAGCACTTGCAGCCATCGTAGGCGAAGAAGCTCTAAGCGACCTTGACAGAAAATTCCTAAAGGTTGCAAACAACTTTGAAAGAAGGTTTGTCAACCAGGGAATGGACGAGAACAGATCAATTGAGCAAACACTGGATATCGGCTGGGAATTGCTAAGCGAACTTACAGACTCTGAGTTAAACCGCATCAAGCCTGAATTTATCGAAAAATACAGAAAGAGGACAAGCCCAGGTGGGAAGTAGAGTTGCCGTCAGCACTTAACATTAGACCGACCCGACTCGAATACATCCGCACAAAAAAAAGAATAAAGATAGCACAAAAAGGGCTAAAGTTACTCAAGCTGAAAAGACAAGCTCTGATTCTAGAATTTTTCAATACAAGCAAGACTGCTGCTTCTCTTAGAACTGCACTCCAAGCAGAGCTCATCAAGGGTTACCAGAGCATAAAGATGGCAGAGATGCTGGCAGGCTCGATGAGACTAGAAAATGAAGCAATGAAAATACCGCAACTAAACAAACTGCAGATTACATCAAAAAATGTGATGGGCGTAAAAATTCCAAAGATTGGCGGGGGACAAAGCGAGCATGCCTTGGTAGAGCACCTACTTGAACTTCCTCCATCAATTAATGAAGCAATAAAGGCCTACCAAAATGTGCACAAGATGGTGCTTGAAGTTGCAGAAAAAGAAACTGCACTGCGCAAACTCTTGCTTGAAATAGAAAAGACAAAACGCAAATCAAATGCAATAGAAAATGTATTCATACCAAGGTTGCTGGCAGCAGTCAAATTCATTATATTTAGGTTGGACGAAATGGAACGAGACACTTTCATTATGCTAAAGACAGTCAAGAGAAAGATGGGCGAAAGAGAACAAGAAGCCCAACAAAAAAAGGAGCAAGAGATAGTTGCCTAGCTTTAAAAACGAACAGCAGAAAAAGTTCTACATGATAATGAGGGCTTTCAAGTTTGGGAACATCTTTGGAACTGTAGCTCTAGTGCTATACGCTGGGAGACACTTTCTAGGAGTTTAAAATGTCATCTGCAGAAAAATACGTCCATTCTCTCAAGCAGATAAAAGAAGCAGAGGAGAGGATCCAATCACAAATAGACGAGCACAAGAAAAAAGTTTCAGAAGAATTTCGAAATTTTGAAAGCTATGTAGCTAAAACAATTACTACTGCAAAAAGTGACGGAGAAAAGTTAGTAGAATCAAGCACAGAACAATCTAGGAAAAGGGCGTCTGCAGAGACAGACAAAATAATTGCAGATGCTACGACTCAATCAAAGACAGTTTCTGCAAGAATTGATGCGTCAACTGTGCGAGAAATAATTGATAACTTGTTAAAAGAGGTATAGACTTGGTTCTCAAACCCGTACCAATGGCACGCATTGCCGTGCTAGGACTGCGAAAAGACAGGCAGACTGTGGTTTCAATTCTTCACGACATGAATGCAGTTCAGCTTGAACCACTATCAAAAGACGTTGCATCCTTGCTGCGAAATGAGAGAGACGATGGGGAATACAGGCAAGTCTCTGACCAGCTTCTAAGGATGAAGTCACTTAAGACAGTCTTGCCGCCAGTTCAGATCACGCAATGTCAGAGGTTTGGCTCTTCAGAGCAACTCTTGGCAAAAGCAAAGTCAATTGATATAGATACAAAGGTCGCCTCACTTGAAAGAGAAAAGGAAAGCCTCCTAACGCAACTAAAAGAGGCAGAAAACCACGCTAAACTAGTTGAAGAATTTTCATTCTTTCCTGAAGACTTTAACGTGTTGCAGCTCTCATCGGCACACTCTTACTTTGGCAGAATAGAGCCAAAAAGCTTTGCTGGCTTTAAGCAGGCGCTAGATGTAAACAGCCAAGACGTATTTCTTTATTCAAAAGAAGGAAAAACTACAACACAAATCATACTGGTTACTTTTCCAAACTTTCCGCCACATGCACTAGCTACTGTAGTTCAAGAGTATAACGTAAAACTTGAAGCCGTTCCAAAACTAAAAGGCAAAGCGGCTGAACTTGGTCAGAGCCTAAAGAACAAGCAAAGTGAGATCACCCAAAAAATAAATTCAATCGACAAACAACTGGCAGAGATCTCGCAAAATCATTATGTAGACATTGCATGCATTGAAGAACAGCTAGAAATTGAGAATAAGAAACTTGAAGTGGTTGACAACCTCGGTGTAACTTCAGACTCTTTTGCCGTAGAGGGATGGATTCCAAAATCCAAGGTAGACCAACTAAAGGATGGCTTTGATAGTCATGTCAAGGGAACGTTGCTTTTTGTGCTTGATACTGACGAAAACCCGCCAACGCTATTTGACAATCCAAAAAGGTACAAACTCTTTGAGGCCTTTATCCGATTCTACTCGTTGCCATCAGGAAAAGAATTTGATCCTACACTGATTTTTGGTACTCTGTTTCCAATATTCTATGGACTTATGATAGGCGACTTTGGTTACGGCCTTGTCATTTTACTAGTATCAAGGTGGGTGATTCGAAGAGTAGAGGGAGGAAAAAGGAACTTTAACATCATGCCAACGCCACTACGCAAGTTTGCGTTAACCATACTCAAGCCTCGGCAGATGGTAAAACTTGCAAAAGCCATGACACCTGGAGCAATCTTTGCAATGGGACTGGGTTTTGTGTTCAACTTGTACTTTGGATTCCATCCTAACGTGTACCTGTTTAGCTATCTCAATACTACACTTGGGCTGCACTTGCCAGCCAGCGGTGCGTTCTTTGATCCTATTACTGGACTGAGAAAACTGTTGCTAGTAGCTGGATACATCGGACTTGGTATGGTAACATTTGGATTAGTTCTTGGCATACTAAATACAATAAGAGAAGGTGAAAAGAAGCACGCAATTGGCAAGGGAGGATGGCTGCTCTTTGGATGGGGAGTCGTACTAACTGGACTTGCACTAATGCATCACCAGCACATTAATCCAATACATCATGTGGAAGGAATTGGCTACGTAGGTCTAATGCTTGCAGGAATTGGCCTGATGTTTTACGGCGAGGGTGTCAGAGCAATCATGGAGCTTCCATCAATTGTAAGCCACATATTGTCGTATACCAGACTTGTTGGAATCTTGCTTGCATCCGTAATTCTTGCTGATGTGATTGACTATATCTTTATCAAGACTTTGCACCACTCGATACCTTTCATAATACTTGGCACAATCATAATTTTCATTGGACACATATTCAATATCATAATTGGTGTGTTCGAACCTGGAATACAGGGAGCCAGGTTGATTTATGTGGAATTTTTCTCAAAGTTCTACCACGGAAATGGAAGACAGTTTAAGCCATTTGGAACCTCAAGAAAATACACATACGATCAGTATCAGCTACAAACAAAAGAAAAATAATTTTTCAAAAATTAATAGTACTTTAGTTCGTTAACATCCAATATTCTAGTACAGAACCTACACCTTAGAACTAGTCCTGTCTTGTCAACCACGTCCATTACTGGATCAATGTCCTCATCACTGTTTGATATGCAGTCAGGATTTGAGCAGCGAAATATTCGCTCTATTTCGTTTGGTAGCGTAACACGCCTCTTCTCTACAAGCTTGTATTCCTTGATTATGTTGACAGTTGCCTTTGGAGCAATGAGTGCAAGCTTGTTTGTATCCGAATCCTGCAAAAACCTGTTTTCCACCTTTATGATGTCTTTTTTTGCAACCTTTGAACTTGGAACATTGAGCGCTATTGTGATAACATTGCCGTCTTTCCCATCGATGCCAAGAGCATTGAGAACTTTGATGCCCTTTCCAGATTCAATGTGATCAATGACTGTACCGTTTTTGATCTTTCGAACAATCAGGTCTGATTCTGACATTGGAATAGTTTTTGTACCACTACTATATAACAGTGAACTGCGATGAGCAATACTTTTTTCCAAAAAGATATTGTCTCG
>DATFDB010000178.1:0-2854 GCA_035252445.1 Nitrosotalea sp.
TATATGATAATTTATGCACTGAAAAAAGTATACACATTACTTGCTGCATACTCATTAGCCTTCACCGTTTTGTTATCTGTATATTATTTTGGTCAAAACTTCATCCAGTCGGGAATTACAAGATATTTTGCTGGCCTTGTACTTGCTTTTGTCATCCTATCTGTTTTTTCAATCTACCAACATTACAAGATGCTAAGGCACTCCAAGACAATCTTGAGCGACGTGCCACATTTTTACAAGCCAGCTGCTGTAACAAAGAAAACCCTCTCATCTAGATTTAGCATTCAACTCTGGGAGTCAATCCCGGGCTCAGTTTATGGCGTGGTTTACTTTGTTATGATGTTCTCTGACAGATTGCTTTCTTGGATGTACAACCCCGTACATCTAAAAGAAAATTTTGGACTGCCGATGGCCTTTAATGCTACTTATCATATTGGAGCAGATACAGCCTTGATGGTTTTGATGCCGGCCACTGTAATTCAGTATGTTATAATGATGCCAATGCATATCCAAATAAACAACATTTGCGTAAAAACTACAATCTCTCAACAGGATGTTGTTAACTCATTCATACGTGGCATTTACAGAAAAGTAATAATAGTTTCATTGGTAACATCGCTTGTCATTGCAGGAATTCTCAACTTTTTTGTACCTGATATGATGATGCATTCGGGTGTTGGGCAAACCAGTATACAGATACTTCGGATAGCTTCTGTGGCCAACATACTCATGTGCATTTTTACTGCCAATTCAATTTTTTTGGCTTGGCTTAACAAAACAAAATTTCTTCTAGGTATAACTATATTATCTTCAGTAATTGTGCTTGCAAACGGAATATTATCTGATCATGCTCAGTTGCAAAACCTAACTCTTGGATATCTTGCTGCCTGCGCATTTGCTGCTGTGGTATCTACAATTTATACGCGCAAAATATTAAACCGTGCTTCAAATATTTTCTTTGCAAGATCCTTCTGATGCTTTTTCAGGGACTCAAAAGTAATCTGGAATGAAAGATTCCGATGGCTCTATAATTTTGTTCTGCTCAGCTTTTTCGTAAGATGAATATGGAATGTAGACCTCGTTCCAATATCTCATGCATACTAGTCTCTGGTAGCCATCTATTTTGATGTCCTCGCCTAAAACCATATTGCGAAATAAAACGTCAGGCTCATTTATTCCTGCAACCGCTCTTAGAGGGCAAGTCGCAGATATTCGTCCGTTTATCTCAAATATTTTGGGTATTCCAGCAACAACCTTTGATTGTATGTTGATGGGGCCCCTCGCACCAATTTTCATCGCTACTTTCTCTGCTGATTGACGAACATCTCTAAAATCATCTATGAATGCCTTGTATGTCTGACCACTCTTTAGTATTTTCCGCATGGAAATGGAGGTCATCACCTTACCGCTTTTGTTTACCGTTATACCTGAAGTGAATTCCGAATCACCATTGAGATATTCTTGCAAGAGAGGCTTCCAACCTGCTTTAACAATTGCTTTTACAGCATATGACAGTTCTTCCATATTCTCGACAAGATAAAAATGCATAGAGCCATGCCCCTCTCTTGGTTTGACCACCAGTGGAAATCCGTATCTCTTGACGAATTCTTCTTTATCTTCCAGCAGGGCAGAATCCGCACAGGGAAGATTGTTTTGTTTTAGAAATTCAAATGTTTTCCACTTGTCAGTTGTCTTTGTTAGCACACTTGATGGATTTGCTATTACTATACTTCCTGTTTTTTCTTCTATCTCTTTGCTAGCTAAGGTCAGAGCTACTAGCTCTTCTTCAGATCCTATGAAAATTGCCTTTATCTTGTTCTCAATGCACGTCTTGATAATAAAATCAAGATAATCAGGTGATATGACTGGAGGAACAAGTATTCCTGCATCACTTCTGTACATGCCAGCTGCTCTGGCATTTGTATCTACTGCAATTATCTTGTAACATTGATTTGATTTTTTTTGATTATTTGAAAGCTTGAAGCATTTTATGATTCCTTGTGCAACAATGCCACCAGTAGCTGTTACTAGAACATTTGTAGCACACATGAGATATACTCTATTTCTTTGTTTATCTGCTTTATTAGAAATAAACTGTAACCATGTTATGTAATAATTTTTCATATTGTAAAAAATTCTTCTGGTAAAATTTAATAGAACATTTTTCTGTATGTCTTTTTTTGTACGAGCTCAGGGTTTTATTTTGTTATAGAAAAGTTTTCTATAATAACATGATAGAACAATCACATAGAAGAATTATGACCCTCTTCACGGTACTAACACTCTGTACAACTCCATTTCTGACAGTGTATCATCCTGCATTTGCAGTATCATCACCAACTGGTGTGATAATACCACTGTACACATATCCTGGAACAACCTGGACAGACGTAATTGCAGCCAAGACTGCACATCCATCAGTACCAATTGCTGCCATAATAAATCCAAGCAGCGGCCCAGGCTCTGGCATAGACTCGAATTACGTATCAGGAATACAGCAGCTACAATCTGCCGGCGTTACCGTTCTAGGATACGTATACACAAGCTATGCAGGACGAAGCATCTCTGCTGTTGAATCTGACATCAGCGCATACCACAACTGGTACCATGCAAATGGCATCATGTTTGACGAGATGTCAAATGCAAACGGCGATGAATCATACTATTCTACCATATCCAACTATGCAAAATCCCTTGGTATGACCATGACCGTGGGCAATCCCGGTACCAGCACACCATCAAGCTATGTTGGGACAGTAGACGTATTGAGCATCTATGAGGGCAGCGGAATGCCATCTGGTTCTACATTGCAGGCAAGTACATTCAACGGTGCATATCCAAAATCTGACTTTTC
>DATFDB010000179.1:0-7813 GCA_035252445.1 Nitrosotalea sp.
GGCTGCACATACAAAGAAAGTCCATAGCCTGCACCTCCAATCAGCAGACCGATTATTGCGCCTGCAACAGGAAAGAGGTACATGTTTTTTGCAACAATGTCAAGCTCGGAGCTTTTTGACGGAATAATTGTCAGAAATGAAATTACTGATGATATTCCCTTAAGCAAGATTCCACCATCCCAAGTAAGACAAGATAACAATCATTGGAACTGTAAACAGTCCAGCAAACAATATGGCTGTAACTTTCATCATAGATATCGCAGTTTTGAAATGTTTTTCTGTAAATTCCGTACTGCCGTCACCCAATACGTAATGATCTAGTTTTTCAAATTTTACTTCAAGTGCACCTGCCATCGTCGCCATTGGATATCCTGCATTTGGGCTCTCTGTTTTTGGACCGTCTCGTCTCATAATTTCAGCCGAGTTTCTCCAGTTGCATCCTACAATCATGCTTGCAAGTATCATAATCATACTTGTCAGCCTTGACGGTACAAAGTTTAACACCTTGTCACAGTTTGCTCCAAACCATCCCAGGTTCCTAAAGAGCGGAGTCTTGTAGCCTACCATAGAGTCTGCCGTGTTAACTACCCTATAGGCAAAGGCTCCTGCAAGCCCAAAAAATGCAAAGTAAAAGAGAGGTCCTGTTATCCCATCCACAATATTCTCACTTATGCTCTCAAGTGTGGCAGAGATTATGTGCTGCTTATCCAAATTCTTTGTATTCCTTTTCACTATCATCGACAGCTTTGTCCTTGCCCCATCTAGATCATTTTTAGAAAGAGAGTCCATGATTTGCGATGCATGTCTTTGCATTCCCTTGATTGCTATTGTAGTCTTGAGCAACAACGCAATTGCAAATGCCGAAGAAACCAAAACTAGAATCTTTGCGATTCCAATAAAATTTAGAGTGTCAAGATATGCAACGGCACTTTCAAAATAATACATCAAAGCAGCAACAAATGCAGTAATTGTAACAACAAGAATTACTCCACCAAGTTTTTCTGAGCTTGGATTGTCTGATTTTAACAACGGAGCAAGCTTGCCCAAAAGCATTCCAGTCCAAGCAGTTGGATGATACTTGTTTTTTGGATCTCCTAATGCAAGATCTAGTGCAATAGCAAGTGCAACTGAGAGAGCAAGCACTAGCATCATTTCAAAAGATCACCTATTGCTTTCATATTAAGGCTTGATCTTACAACGCGACTTAAATGCTCTATCTCTTTTTCAAGTGACTTGAGATATTTTGTAGTAAATGATACATGTTTTGGGTTTGCATGAAGCGAGTCCTCTTCGGGTATCTCAAATTTAAGGAAGGGAATTGTTCCAAAGACAGGTCTGCCAGTCTTGTTTTTCAAAAATGCAAAGCCCGGGCGCAAAATCTTGATGTCTCCCTTGAATTTGTTTATCACGTATCCCTTGACAAGCCTCTTGTCTCTATCAAGCAATCCCATTGTTCCCATGAGGCTAGCAAAAGTTCCTCCCTTGTCAATGTCCGATACCAAGATGACAGGCGATGAATAGTATCTTGCCATCTTCATGTTGGCAATGTCATACTTGTGCATGTTTATCTCAGCAGGAGAGCCTGCGCCCTCCAGAATAACCAGGTCGTACCTAGACCTTAGGCTATCAAGAGATTTTTTTGCAGCATCAAGCCCCTTTGTCAGGACAAATTTTTTGTAATATTCATCGGCATGCATTTTTTTGTAGCGCTTTCCCATGACAAAGACCTCGCTTTTGTAATCTCCAAGCGGTTTTAGCATGATTGGATTCATGTGTGGAGAGATCTCCGCCCTTGCAGCAATTGCCTGGATTGCCTGGGCTCGCGATATTTCAAAGTCGTCTCCATGGTAAGAGTATGACGACATGTTTTGTGATTTGAATGGAGCTACACTGTAACCCTCGTCTGCAAAAATTCTACACAGTGCTGTGACAAGTGTTGTCTTGCCTGCACCAGAGGATGTTCCCTGAATCATCAACGTCTTTGTCATGCCTTTCCCAATTCCTTGACAAGCCTTTGATTTTCGCTGTGCGTTCTTACGGCAACTCTGATAAACTTGTCACCAAGCCCCTGAAAAGAACTACAGTCTCTTACCAGTATGTCTTTTTTCAGCAATTTTTTTTGCAATTGACTTGATTTTATTTTTGATTTTATCAAAATAAAGTTTGAATCAGAATCGTAGCACTGGAATCCGTTAATCTTTGATATTGAACCTTTGAGAAATTTTCGTTCTTTTTTGATTAGGTTTCTTGTCTTTTCAAGGTGCTGCCTGCTTGACAGCGCCTTTGTTGCAATCTCTTGTGCAATTCCGCTTACGTTCCATGGAATCTTTATTCTGTTTAGGATTTCTATCATCTTTTTGCTTCCAAGGCCATATCCTACTCGCAGGCCAGCAAGTCCAAAGGACTTTGTCATTGACCTCAACACAAAGAGATTGTCAAAGCTGTGCAGTTTTGATACAATGCTCTCCTTTGGATTTGACGCAAGCTCGATAAAGCACTCGTCTGCAAAGACAAGCGAAGAATTGTCACGCGAAGCTGCAAGTATCTTGAGCATGTTTTTTTGAGTTGTAAGAGTGCCAGTCGGATTGTTTGGATTGCAAACAAAGACGCATTGATTTTTTGAAATTGTTTCAACGAAATCATCAATGTCTTCATTGAGATTCATGGTTTTGAAGTAAGACACTTTTGCACCGCCGAGTCTTGCTGCAGACTCGTATTCCCCAAATGTCGGTATCGGAATTAGTGCATTACGCTTGTTCAAAAATGCCTTGCAAAAGTTGTAAATTATCTCGGTTGCGCCGTTGCCTACAATTATCCTATCTTTTGGAATTCCTGTGTATCTTTCCAAGCCGTTTCTCAGCTTGGTCGAGTCTGAATCTGGATATATGGAAAATAGCACCAAATTTTTTTTCAGTTCATTTCTTATCTTGGAGGGAAACCCAAGCGGGTTTACGTTTGAGCTAAAGTCAAGTATTTTTGGATCAAACTCCAGCCCTGCAGAGTAAATTCCTCCATGAGCTACAGTTTTGTGATTTTCGATTGATGGTGCTACCCCTAGTCTCAACACCTTCCTGATATCACATGGGTATTTACTTGTGTTTTGGATTTGGCCCAGCTAAAGGAATATTAATTGTATAAAGGGAATTTTTCATTATGAAGAAACGAGTAGCTATCATAGGCGTTACTGGAGCCGTAGGGCAAGAGTTCGTAGTGGCTCTGAACAACCATCCGTTGTTTGAGGTAAAGCAGATAGCTGCCTCGGAGAGATCTGCATCAAAAAAGTTTGTAGAAGCAATAAGAGATCCAAATAGCGGTATTCTCAGATGGCACATTAGAGACCCAATTCCTGATTATGTAAAAGATATGATAATTGAATCAGTTGATGACATCAAGCCGGAAAATCTTGATTTGATATTCAGTTCGGTAGAGAGCGAGGCTGCAAGAGAGATAGAGTCAAAGTTTGCAAAAGATGTGCCTGTGATAAGCACCTCTGCTGCATACAGGTACGAGTCAGATGTACCCATTCTAATTCCTGGAATAAATGACGATCATGTTGCACTCTTAGATCAGCAGAGAAAAAACAGAGGATGGAAAGGATTTGTAGCACCATTGCCAAACTGTACTACTACAGGTCTTGCAATTACAATGAAACCCCTTTTGGACAAGTTCGGGGTTCAAAAGATAATCATGACATCAATGCAGTCAATGTCTGGAGCAGGAAGATCTCCTGGTGTCTCCGCATTGGACATTACAGATAACATTATTCCGTATATTCCAAAAGAGGAAGACAAGGTTAGACTTGAAACTGGAAAAATTCTTGGCAAACTAGTGGACGGAAAGATAGATCCTGCCAAGATGAGAGTCAGCTGTACTTGTACAAGAGTGCCAGTAATTGATGGACATACCGAGACTGTCTTTATAGAAACAACAACTCACACCGACCCAGAAGGTGTAAAGAATGCAATGAAAGAATTTTCTAGCAAAGTAAGTGTTTCAGGTCTACCCTCAGCTCCAAAAGAATACCTCATGGTTAACGAAGATCCAACAAGGCCACAGCCAAGATTAGATCGTGAAATAAATGGAGGCATGACAACAGTAGTTGGTAGGATAAGAGAAGACACGGTCTTTGACAACGGCATCAAGTATGTCTTATTCTCACATAACGAGAAGATGGGATCTGCCAAGGGAGCTGTGTTATTGGCTGAGATGTTGCAAAAGAAAGGCTACATCTAGCCAGCAGCAAATTTTGGAAAAATTATAATAACAAGTTTATTAAGATCCATTTATTCACAATAAATGGTGTTTTGATTGGCAAAAGTTGATGATTTAGATATGATAATTTTATCGGAACTATCCCAGGATGCTAACATCTCAGTTCCCCGAATTTCAAAGAAGATTAATGTAAACTCGTCTGTTGTTTACAGCAGAATCAAGAGACTCATCAAAAGAAAGCTAATTGAGCGCTTTACTATTGTAGTAAATGACAGAGAGCTTGGTTATACCGTAAAGGCGCTGACAGGCATTAACATGGACTCTAAGATGAGAGACCATGTGATTGAAGAACTTTTGAAGATATCAGAAGTAAGAGAGATTTCAGAGGTAACAGGCAGGTTTGATATCATAGTTACAATGTATGCCAGAAACCTAGACGAGATGCACAGACTTATCTCAGAGAGAGTGGGCCGCATTCAGGGAGTCCAACGCTCAGAGAGCTTCATAGAGATGAAAAGGACAACAAAGGCCATGCCTTACAAGACTTCAAAATAAGGGCCTATTTTTTCAACCTATAAATAACAAAAAGGCAACAAGAAGGGTCAAGTGTGCTAACAACAAAAGCCAGTTCCAGAATCAAGACATACTATGAAGTAACCAAGCCAAAGATATGGTATCTTTTGGTTTTTACCGCAATGGGTGCGACATATACTGCTTCCAATCTTTATCACATTCCAGTTTCTGCTCTGACATGGGCACTTGTTACCTTTGGTGTAATTGCAGGTTCTGCTGCAGCTAATACACTAACAAACTACAATGACAGAGACATTGATGCCATCATGGAGAGGACAAAGGAAAGACCAATTCCAAGCCGAAGAATTTATCCTGCAAAAAAAGCACTGCACTTTGGATTAATTCTTGCCGGAATATCTCTTGTTTGCGCATTTGCAATTAACACATGGGCTGGCATCTTCATGGCATTTGGTCTTGCCGACAATATTCTGATTTACAGCAAGTTGCTAAAGCGAAGAAGCAGAACTAACATTGTCTTGGGAGGATTCTCAGGCGGTGCTCCTGCGATGATTGGTTATGTAGCAGTAACAGCAACAGGGCTTTGGGATCTAGGACTTGTAATGGCAGGATTGGTCTTTGTTTGGATTCCAATGCACATATGGAGCTTGACGCTGCATGTCAAAGATGATTACAACAAAGTAAAGGTACCTATGCTTACTGCAGTAGAATCTGAAAAAACATCAGTTCGAGTAATTGCCGGAACTACACTGATGATGGTGCTGTTTAGCGTGTTACCATTTTTCATGGTAGACGGTTCTGGAAAACATTTGTTCCATGAGATCTATCTTTTCACTGCTATAGCATCTGGCGCAATAATGGTGGCCCTAAGCTTGTGGCTTCTCCTAAAACCATCTGAGAGAGCATCGTGGACGCTTTTCAAGTTTTCAAGTCCGTATCTTGCGATCTTGTTTATCGCATTGATGGTAGACTCTGTCCTAAGATAACCGAAAATTATTTCAGATAATTTTTAAGAGATATTTTATCAAAACGCGGAATCTTTGCAATCTCAAATCCCTCAGGGCGTTTTGAAAAAGACTTGGTTGCATCTATTCCCATCTTTGTTGTAAGCAGATTTTTCTGGTCGCTTGAGGGGTCAAGGCTTGAACCACGCACCTTTGGTACTATTACAAGATTCTTGTCTGCCTGAAATCTCGTGGCTATTGCATATTCAACCTCTACAGGATTTGAAGGGTTAATGTCATCATCTACAACAGTTACATGCTTGAGAGAGCGATGTGCACCAAAAGCTGCATCTATTGCCTTTTTTGGATCAGATTCTTTCTTTTTTGAAATTTGTACAACGGCATGTAGCCAGTTACATCCCCCGTCGCTTAGTACTACTTGCTTTATCTGCGGCATTGCCTGTTTGAGATTTTTGTTTAGTTTTGCCTCAATTGGCATGCCCATCAATAATCGATGTTCTGCATATCCTGACAGTATGTCATGAAATATTGGATCATTTCTGAAATACATCCTTTCAAGTTCAAAGACTGGCTGTTCTCTCTTAAAGTCATAAGTGCGAAGCATCTCCACCATCCATTCCTTGTGGGTTTTGTCCTTGAGTATTCGCCCCTCCAAGACAATCTCTGCCTCTGACGGAACAAGCATTCCGGAATAGGGACACATTGCAACAGACAGTTTCTTATTTAGCAAAACATTGGCGATTTCAAGTTCGTCTTTTCCCCAATCAGCCTGATATGCTCCTGCTATAGATACTGCAGGATGAACTCCAACAGTTATCGCCACACGCAGATCTTTGCCACGTTCTTTGGCGTATATGTATGACCTGTGTAGATGTCTTCCCTCTACCATTCTAACTGAAAAATGTCTCTCGTCAAGCCTAAGCAACCTGTGAAATGATGAGTTTTGTGTTCCAGTCTCTTGATTTTGTGTATAAATTACAGAAGATGTGATAAAGGCGCCAGGCTCTTTTTCAAAATGTGTTATTATGGGCAGATCATAGAGGTTCCTTGAATGATTTTCCATGAACTTGGCTTTTGTAGTAATTGTTGGCTTTGATGCATGACCTATTGCATAGCTTACCTTGTCGTGAATCTTATCTTCTGTAGAACCCACCGCAACCGCAAATCTTTTCTTTGTGCCAACAAGATTTGATACTACACGGAATTTGCTTTCTTTGATGTTTTCAAACAGAACGGCTTTTGAGCCATCAAGTTTTGCGGTAATCGCTGCTATCTCATATTTTGTAGAAACTTTCTTTTTTACAATTGCAAGTTCTTTTGATTTTGAAACTTGAGCTAGATATCCCCTCAGGTCTGCAGTCATTGTTTTATAATCTCCATTATCTCATTCATTAGAGTTTTCATGCTTTCAAGATCTAACTCCTTTTGGATGCTTAATGAAAAAATACAAATTCCGTTTACAGCTAGTGCTACTCGCTCAGAAACCATCTTGAGAAAAAGTGTTTCGGATTTTGATGGCACTACTGTAGCAGTGCTGGTACGTCCACCCGAACCAATTGAAACAACAAGTGTTCCAATCTTTTCCTTCCCTTCAGTTATAGAAATAAAATCTCCATTATCGAAGGGAACTATTTGAACCAAAAATTCTCGCTGATTCACTGTGACGGTTTTTTTCTTATAACCGACTTGTGATATCAACAGCTAACTACGCCTATATTGCTACAGGATCTATTGCTACTTTCTTTACAGCCTTAGTTGTCTTTGCCTTTCTTGTAGATTTTGCTACCACTGGTGCTATCTCTTCTACTTCCATAGCCCTTCCAGCAACAGCCTCTAGTTGATCAGCTTCAACTCTAGCACGCAGTTTTGCTTTGTATTTGAGGTTTCGTGGTTTAGTTCTGAGTCTGTATCCGCAGCATGGACACCAAAGACCTTCCCATTTGATGAAGATTTCACAAATCTGGCATCTTTTTTGTCCTGATGCGTAACGTCCCGTACCTACTGGCTTTTGTGCCTTGTATCTTGTGCATATTCCTTTACATGTCATTGTCCATTACACCTTGTGTAATTCTATATAGTATTAGTATGATTTAAGCATGGATCGG
>DATFDB010000180.1:0-4031 GCA_035252445.1 Nitrosotalea sp.
CCCAATTCGAAAGCTCTTGCCTTTTCAAGTGAGTGACTAGAGACAATTCCAATGCAAAAAAATCACTTGGTTTTTGCTTTCAATATTACATCTACGATATAGCATATAGAATTCTCTCACAATCAAAGCTTAATTTTCATAATTCTAGCTTATTTTCCAAAAGGCAGATTTAACATGATCCTACAATGTTTTGTCAGTACCATAAAAGACAATTTGACAGGAGTTTGAAAATAGAGATCTACAATTTTACGTTGAGGTGCTTTATCTTCTCAATTATTGCATCGTGGTTTGAATTTGGTTCTGTGGACAATATAAGCAAGCCATCGTCTAAGAACAACGTTATCAACTTGACCTTCTCTTTTGATGTTATCATCCAGTTTGTCTTTCCCAGTGCCTCGTTGAACATGTCTTCCCATGATGCTTTTATGGATGCCTGATAGTGAGCCATGCTGCTTAGTTCTTCGTCCAACAAAGGATTGGCTTCAGGGCTTCTAGCAAATGATATCAGTTTTCTATCTTTTATCCTTCCTACAAAACGGACAGAGTTATCTAACCCTAGTACCTGCATGCATGAATCAATCTGCTTGAAACTTTGGGTCAATTCTTAGCATGACAACTCTGAAAAGGAAATTTAATTCTATGGAATGTTCGTGGCCAAAGAAATGATCGCTATGATATAAAAATACGCCTAAAATTCAGGTCCACAATTCGGGATCTTTTTTCCATATGCGCACACCGTCAACAAAGACCTGTTTTTCCTCTTCAAATACAGTATGCCATTTACCGTCATGTGGAAACATCTTATTCATTTCTCTCACTTTATCATTAGTTGGCATTCTGTTTGTCAGGGCACCCCATCTCATGTTTGGGATTTTTGGCATTATCTCGTTTATATCACGCATGACATTCTATTAGCAACTTTCTTTTAATTTCTTTCGCGTTTAATAGTAATCCACTTTATGCTAAATATGGTTTTAGCACAATAGTTCTTTAAAAAAGAAAAATGCATTTTTTATAGCACTTGCACAGAGTGTAAAGAGGCAAACAATTCCAGTAGGAAAGATGGGTTTTCTATTTTTGCGTTTTCTATTGTCACACAATGAGCTTTATTACTTTGTTTGACGAATAATACACATGAGAAAAGAATTTTGCCATATTTGCAAAGAGGGCGGCAAACAATGCGTGGATGTTGACACCAAGGGCGAGGTTTACCTCAAGATGTTCCAGGTAAGATGCTCCAAGTGCGGGACTCCTTTGGTAGCCTGATCTTCTCATTTTTGTGACCAGTTTTACAGTATTGTCAGTCAATTAATCCCCTGCTGCTGTAATGATATCATGACAACAATAGTAGGAATCAAGACAAGAGACGGAGTGGTCTTGGGCTCAGATAAAAGAGCAAGCAAAGGATTCTTCATTGGATCAAAAATAGTCCAAAAAATTGCAAAGATAGATGAAACATTAGCAGTTGCAATTGCAGGACAGCTATCCGATGCAGAATACATAATCAAGGTAGCAAAAGCCGAGAGAAGACTCATGGAACTCAGAAGAGGGTTTCCTCTAACTGTAAAAGAGTCTACTAGATTGATTGCAAATCTAGCATATTCAGGTTTGAGAAACTACCAGCCATATTATGTAGAGTTACTTGTTGCAGGAGTAGACCAGCATGGCTCACATGTCTATGCAGCTGACATGAGTGGAGCAATTACAGAAGAAGACTTTGCATCATCAGGCTCTGGCTCACCCATTGCGTACGGCGTACTTGAGAGCCTATACAAAAAAGACATCAAAAACGAACAAGCAAAAGAGATTGCGTCTCGTGCAGTGTCTGCTGCGATGGAACGAGATCCAGGATCTGGCAACGGCATAGATGTATTGGCAATCCCAGCGATATCAAAGGAGGTTGCTGTATAAATGTCAGAATCTTCAAACTCTGGAAGGTTTCCGTTTTACGGACCACAGGGAAGACTTGTTCTTGTTGACAGTGCATTAGAAGCAGTAAGCCGCGGGTCAACAACAATAGGAATCAAGACTCCAAAATTTGCCATCCTTTCAAGTCAGATCAAACCTACACACCCATTGATAGAACCATCTGAGAAAATATTCTCAATAGACTATCATGTTGGTGCAACAGGCGCAGGATACATCGGAGACATCTTGCAGTTGATTGACACTCTAAGACTTGAAGCACAGAAACACAAACTGACATTTGAAACTCCAATAGACACAGATTCCTTGGCAAAACATCTCAGCACGTACCTACACAACTACACCACATATGCTGTCAGACCACAGGCTGCATCAATAATAATTGCAGGTGCAGACGAGACCGGGATACAGCTGTACCAAGTAGATCCAAGCGGTACTTTCTTCAGAGGTTCCGGATTTGCCATAGGTCAGGCATCAGAGATAGCACTTGATGTGGTAACAAAGGGGTACAGTGCAGACATGACACAACAGCAGGCAATAGATCTGGCAAAAAAAGCAATGGAAAAAGCACTAGGAGAAAAACCAATTGCCGAGACAGGCGTCTTGACTGCAAACGAGAAAAAATTCAACAAGCTTCCATTAGAGAAGCAAAATTAACTTTTTTTTATTTTTTATAATTTTAGTTCAGGATTTAGTGACTGTCCAAAGGATTTCGTAAGAATAAATCATGCAAAACTTTTGGTATCAATAATATTTATGATATATTCGTTTAATTTTCTGTTGGATAAACTATCCAACAATTTAAATAACTTGAAATTGTCTGAAAAACAGATGGTTAACACCACACAGTCAACACGGACTACATTAAAACGTGCAGTACCGCTTATTGCAGCAGCTGCTCTGGTTGCCATATTTGGACTTGGTTATTTCATGGTAGGATTTGATCAAGGTCAGATATTCAGCCTAGCAGAAGGACAATCAGCATATACGCAAATGAATGGCGTGGGTTATCTGCACGAAATGACTCATGATATGAGGCATGCATCCGGTTTTCCATGCCACTAGTGACTCCGCATGAGAACACTCTCTTTTTTTGCTATTGTCATTACAGCTGGTTTTCTTGCAGGTCTTACACATGGTTTGATTAATGTTATTTTAGTTGAGCCATATCTTGACGCAGCAATTGGAATAGAAAATCAGCGCCTATTTGCAGAAGGAGAGGCACAGAACACTCCACAATTTTGGCAACAGTTTACAGATTACAGAATATGGCAAAAAGAAGGATCAATAGTATCAGGAGCAATACTTGGAACCGCCACAGGAGCATTATTTGGTCTTGTATTTGCGTATTCTAGAAATGCACTTCCAGGCAATAACGATGTCAAAAAAGCAATCATACTGGCAGGCATAATGTGGGCAGTTTTGTATTTCATACCATTTTTGAAATATCCAGCAAATCCACCAACGGTAGGGGACCCTAACACCATAGTTTTTAGAGCATCAACATATGCATTGTTTGTTGCTTTTTCAAGTCTTGGCGCACTTGGGTTCTCAAGATGGTATAAGAAACTTCAAAAGAAAAAATTCCTTGCTTTTGTTGTATATGCAGCCTTTATTTCTGCAGTTTTTGTTTTAATGCCATCAAATCCTGATCATGTTACAACCTCAATGGCTATAGTAAATGGATTTAGAATCATATCAGCCGTAACTGTAACCATAAGTTGGATTGTCAATGCATTGATTCTAGGTTGGCTATGGAAGAAGACACAGCCACACATAGATGCAGCACAGGTATTTGGATAAAATCCAACAACACAGATTAATATCAAATAAAAAAAGATCGAGTTGAATCAATAATGCACAATGTGGTCAACCTACTTGAGAAAGTGGCACAACGATATTACCCAAGCAGAGCACTTTCTTTTGAATCAGCACATGTATTCAAAGTACTTCAAATCATACACGTAAATGCAAAAGCAAGTAGATCGCTTTTATCAGAAGAGATTGGGTTGGGGGAAGGTTCTATCAAAACTATAGTCAAACATATGAAGATGAGTGGTTTAATTTCCACATCAAAAGCAGGCATAACACTAACAAGTAAAGGT
>DATFDB010000181.1:0-17178 GCA_035252445.1 Nitrosotalea sp.
GGACAATACAACTAGCTCCATCTCCATTGCTTGATGCTATAAGGCAAGCCCGAATGGCTAATGGTAATGGTTCTAACTACACTTCGTCATTGCCACAAGCGGACGCTCAATCAACATCTGGCCAAGGAGGACAAGGTGGTGGATTTGGCGGAGGACAAGGTGGTGGGCGTGGAGGTGGTGGAGCCGGTGGACGTGGAATGGCATCATCTCAACAGTTCTTAGGAGATCTTACTGCGGACTCTCCTATACCATTTAGCATACCAATTTACGGCTTGAATCTGCTTCCGCCTGGAAGTTATCCTGTATCATTTAAGGTTGTGTATGCAGATGATCTCAAGAACATTCACACAGTTATTCTAACTCAAAATGTAATGGTTGCTAGAAGTACATCTACACATGTGAAAACACAGACTTCAATCCTTGATGAGATTCTGGGTGATACTGCTCTTCAACTTGCTATAGGAGCTTCTATTGCAGTAGCTATAGCTGCAGTTGTAATAATTCGAAAGAGAAAATCTCGTAAAAAACTAAAAATGCTTACTGGAAATGATACGGATATTGTGACTGTCTTAAAGGACACTGATAAAAAACAAAATGAATCCAAGTGATATCTTTTCCCTTGCATATGATGCTCTTGTGGACAGAAAAGTTAGAACAATACTTACAGTATTGATGGTAGTATTAGGTGCAAGTCTTGTAGTAGTGATAAATGGCCTAAGTGCTGGACAGTCTGCTTTTTTGCAAAAGCAGCTAAGTTCTCTGGCTTCTAATGTGATTTATGCATCCTCGGGGCAGCGTTCGTATTATGGTGGAGAATCATCTCAAGCATCTTTGATCATCAATGATGTAATAGCAAATAAAATTAGAACACTGTCGTACGTTACTGACGTTGTTCCGCAATATTCTGGTTCAGTAACAATTGATTCGTATGGCAACGTTCAGCATGTTTCTGTAGTTGGTATGGATCCTACCAAGTTAACTGTCATGTTGCCAAATCTGATGTTTGTTGACGGTTCTACTCTTGTGCCAAGTGATAGATCTGCAGCTGTAGTAGGTGATACCATAGCAAACCCTGCGGGGGCAACTACACCATTTGTGATAGTGGGTCAAACACTGAAAATAACATATAGTTTCACCGATTCAACAGGTAAGCAACAACAAGAAGTGAGGAATTTTCTTGTAACTGCAATAATGAAACCGTCTGGAAACACGCGAATTGATAATGCTCTTGTGATAAGCCCAGATGCTGCAAATCAACTCTTACGTAAATCCGGAAGATATGATTCCTTGATTATTCAAACTACTGATGACACTTATGTAAATACAGTTCAGCAAGAGATTACTGGTATCTATGGAAAAAATATTGGTATCACCATTCCACAGGCATTTTTGCAGGTAAGGCAGCAAACAGCACAAGGAAATGCGATATTTGTAGAAATGATTGGGTTTATTGCCTTGATTGTAGGGGCAGTAGGAATAGTAACTACACTTTACAATTCAGTGACTGAAAGAATTCGTGAGATTGGTACCATGAAGGCAATTGGTGCTCAAAACTCGTCTATATTGGCACTCTTCTTGGTTGAAGCAGCTTTAATTGGAGTTATGGGCGCTACACTCGGTCTTGTCATAGGAGTAGTAGGGGGGTATGCCATGACAAGCTTCCCCTCTCACACTGCTGGAGGTGGCGGTCCAGGTGGTTTTGGCGGCGGTAGTATCAGTTCTTTTCCACCAATATTTCTTCCAGCAGATCTAATCAAAGTCTGGCTCTTGTCAGTATCATTGGCAGTCGGAGCAGGAATATTTCCTGCATGGAAAGCATCAAAATTATCTCCTATGGTTGCATTAAGGCGAGAATGAGTTTCTAGAACTAACTGTATAACGAAAAAATCACTTCAACATATTTTGCAACTATAATGCAATTCTGTGTATTTGATCATAGTTTATTGTATCATGAGCTCAGAATTGTAATTCCAGTAATTTTTTTGATTTCCTCTCGACCCAATCCGCTTGCAGCCAAGAACACCGCAAGTTTGATTGCATCTTGTCCCTTTTCTGATATTTTCAAGATATTGATAATGCCAAGATCAGTTATGCTTTTTGAATCTGTATGAGTATCTTTTTTTTCTGATTTTTCTACATGTTGTATAGTATCGCATTTTTTAGCATTAAGCAAATTATCTATTCTGGCAAGATCAATTTTTTCTAATTGGTTTTCAAAATCTTTCATATCTGTAAACTCTATTATAATTTCACTCCCTGATAGATTGATCTTTATCTGAACCATGATCTTATGAATAATCCTGTATTATGTCTAAGATTAAATTATCCATTATCAGCCACCATACCCAGAGTTTCCAACGAACGGTGCACTAGCAGGTTCTTGATACGGTTGTGTTACGTCAATTCCCTGATCATCTGTGACTTTGACCACGCTAAGATCACTGCCCTCTGGTGGAGAAAGTGTAATTTTATCACCTGGATTAAGTAAAGGAATAATGTCTGGTTTTGCAGTTCCGCCATAATCTATTTTCACATTAGTGAGTGCATCAATTCCTGTATTTTTGATTATTACATGTGTCTCTGTCCCCATATCGTCTTTTATGATAATGGGGGTAACAGAAACGTCATACTTCTGAGTAGGTGTATCTACAAGAAATGTGAATATCAGAAAAATTCCTATTGCGGCAAGACCTCCTCCAATTGCTATTGAAAGCAGCGGATTTTTCAACTAATAGTGAGTCGATTACTAAATATTTCAATGATGCTGTATCTGATTTTAATAATCAGGCATATTTATGATCGAATTTGTTTTCCAATTTGGACAAAAAAATGATATTAAAGTTTTTTAAAATAGTTTAACACGTTATAATTATTGAATAATTACAAGTGTTACCAAATGCTTGGTTTGCATGAAGGTGCAACTATGCAAGAAATAAAGGAGGCATATAGAAAACTGGCATTAAGGTATCATCCTGATAAAAACATCTCAAAGCAAGATGGTGAAAAATTCAAGATAATAACGGAGGCTTATCAGACGCTTCGTATAGGATATGATGATGCTCTGAAATACAAGAAATCAGTTGATTCATGCTATGGAAAAGATCTTGACTCCGCTCCATGCTGGAACGAGTTCGGCTCTGAAAAAATTCTCAGAGAATTGACTAAATGGACAAAGTATGCAGGAAAGACATATGGAGACATTTACAGATATGAACAAGGATTGTGGAACTATTATGGAAAAATAACACGCACGGCAGCTTTTACGATTTTTCTTTCTCTTGTTATGCAATACCACCGCGTGCCACCTTTTCTCGCCTTATGCATTCGCAACTCATTCTTGAGAAAAAGATCACAGAAAATCAAATCTAAACTCAAAAGCTTTAACTTTTAATCGAAACCCTAGAATCAAATTTCTGAATTGTGCGAAGCTATTTGGAGTAACCTGATAGAAATCTGGTAAAAAGGAATAGTTGAATTAAAATAAAAAAAGAAAATTGTGTTTTTGACTCTATCTACGTCGTACTGATGACCATACTCCGACACCAGTTAATATCGCGGCTACTGCCATTCCAGCTCCCCATCCAGCCATTTGAAGTGGTCCACTAGGATTGTCTGCATCTGTATATCCAACTGAAGAACCTGGATTTGTTGGTGTGGTTCCCTGATTAGACTGATATGAAGCACCTAGAGGAATGCCATTTTGTTGGCCTTGTCCTGCCATTGTTGTAGATGGTACTTGTGATCCATATTGTGGAGCTTGTGAAGGTGGTGCAGGTTGTGTTGGAGCAGATGGTGCAGACATGTTTGCCGGTGCACTATATGGTGATCCTAGAGGGATACCTCCCTGCTGTCCTTGTCCTGCTGGATTTGTATTTGTTGTATTAGAAGGTGTATTGCTACTTGGCATGGTCATACCTGATGGCATGTTATTGCTAGTTGTACTTGGAGTTGTAGCTGCAGACGCACTTACAATTACTTGACCTGTCATCCATGGATGGACTTGGCAAAAGTAATTGTATGTTCCAGGATTGTTGAAGGTGTATGTAAAGTCTTTTCCAGCTGCAATCAAACTACTATCGAAGATAGTGCCAGTCTGATTGTCTGATGGACTGCCACTTGTTACAGTGTGGCTGACTTTGTCATTGTTCTGCCATTCTACAGTTGTTCCTGGTGCCACTGTTACGGTATCGGGACTAAAACAATTGTTCGATTGTGAACAGTTTGGACCCGAACCTGCTCCAGCTGAGATGTTTACCGTTGTTTGTGATTCCTGTGCAAAAGCTGATGGAGCAATTGCAAGAATCGCAACTAGAGTCAAAACGCCAAATAATGCGCTTATAGGTTTCGACATCATACGTCCAATACCAACTTGCTTAGTTAATAAATTCTATGAATATTCTAAACTTTGTATCCTCATTATTGTTGCTATAATAAGCCGAATATGCCATTTTTTTAAAATAATAGTGCAAAATATTGCAAGCGCGGCACAAGTGCCGTGAGCGATGTACAATAAATACAGGCATGGTATAGATTCAACATGACAAGTACGAAATGCGTTGTGTGTGGAATAGGATTCTTTTCTGCCACAGGTTCTGACAAATGTTCAAGGTGTGAAGGAAAAGGAAAACCCGAGTCTACAGAAAGTCACGATTCTTGTGGTTGTGGGCATAACCACCACTAAACTCGTTTTTTATTCTTTTGAAAATCTTACAATTTTTTTATTTATTCTTATACTGTGAATATTTATTGTGATGAATCTGATATGTTCAGATCGTTCTCTTAATATTGCCACAGAAGAAATTAAATGAATTGTGAAAGCTTTAGTGTATGAAGAATATGCCCCTGATGATGATTATGCAAGAATTTTAAAAATTAGAGAAATACCTGATCCTAAACCAAAATCAAACGAAGTAGTTTTCAAAGTAAGTTTTGCAGGGTTAAATCATGATGATATATGGGGAATGAGAGGGAGGCCAATTCAAATTCCCATGCCACATGTTTCTGGAACTGACGCGGCGGGAGAAGTTGTTGCAGTGGGAGATGATGTTACTACAGTTAAAGTTGGAGATAGAGTAGTATCGCACGGTAATCTGTCATGTCGCATATGTACTGCATGTACTGATGGTCGTGAGTATGATTGTAGATTTAGAAAAATCTGGGGTTTTCAGACAGGTCCGTTGTGGGGAGGATTTTGTGAATATGTTCATTTACCCGAAGCCAACGTAGTCAAAATCCCAGAGAATGTAAGTTATGAAGAATCTGCGGCAGCTTCTATGGTGATGGTGACTTCATGGCATATGTTAGTTGGAAGAGCAAAGATCAAGCCAGGGCAGACAGTACTGATAATGGGTGGGGCTTCTGGAATGGGAATATTTGGAATTCAGATTGCAAAATTATATGGTTGTGATGTAATTGCAACTGCCAGTCAAAGTAAGCTTGAAAGCTGCCTAAAACTTGGTGCAGATTTTGTAGTAGACCACAGAAAAGAAGATTGGGACAAACAAGTTTTTGCAATTACAAAAGATATTGCAAAACAGAAGAACACCAAGCCTGGAATTGACGTGGTTTATGAACACATTGGGGGCTCTCATTGGAATAAAGAATTAGCACTGCTAAAGTATGGTGCGACTATTGTGACAACAGGGGCCACAACAGGATATGACGTACAAACTGACCTAAGATACATATTTTTCAAAGGCATAAACGTCTTAGGTTCTACCCAAGGAACGCGTTCCGAACTTATTGATGGTCTATATTGGTTGTCTAAAGGAAGACTCAAATCAATAATTGACTCTGTTTACACTTTTGAAAATGCTGCAGAAGCTCATACTAAGATGTTAAAGGGTGACTTTGTAGGCAAAATCCTTATGAAGCCAAATTGAAGAATTAGGCGGAAAGACGCTATAAATCACAAAATCAGAAACATGCCAAAAGAAATCAAATCACGCCTGTGAAATCTGATCAATTTCACAAGTGCGTTAACTGATACTCATAGAAAACAAGAAAATGCTGCACTCGTCTTTGTTAGGTGTGGAGATTATTCTGTTAGATATCTGGGGGTGCATGCCAGAATTTTCAAAAGTATGCATAGATATGAGCAATGCCTCTTCTGCGTATCTTGGAATTGTGGCAGGTGCAATAGTTGGTGGTGTGGTAAGCTGGTGGGTATACAACAGGCAGAAGAAAACCTCTGATTCACAAGATCGCATTCTGCATAGAATAGAAGAGTTAGAGGAAAGTCATGACGTGATACTGAAAAAACTTGCTAATTTTGATGATGTACATGAAACATCGCTTAATGCAATAAGTGAATTGAACCGAAAACTTGATTCACTTTTGGGCAAAAATGACGAGTCCTAAGTGCGTTAGAACCGGCCGTATGCCTGTATACGTGAAACCTTTGATGCGCCATCCATATCATTTGATTCCATTTTAGTGATATTAATTACCGAAAATGAAAATCTGTGACTTTTTCTTAAATAGATGAAACACGATTAAGGAATTGAAGAAAACCCGAATTCCAGACACACACAAGTGCTAAAGAAAATACTTTGGCACTTTGGGTTTTCTTCCTTTGTGTCAGTTATTATGATTTTTAAAATTTGTTATTTTACTGGTTTTGATGATATCTTGCATCGTATGTAAAGAACTCCCTAATGCCATAAGTTGGAACCAACAATCAGAATTTGGATCTTCTTGTGTATTATGCCATCATGCAAAATTTTTGACAAATACAACTGATCGAGAAATTAAAACTTTTTTTACAATTACTTATATAGTGGTTAGATTGACTTGCAATCGTTGGATAACAAGTTCAAAGGATTATCGCTACTAGTGATCATGCTGAGCTCTATAGCTGTTATCCCCGCATTAGCAGATACAAATAGTTCAAGTTCAATGAATATGGCAAATTCTACGATGGGTGGATTGACACCTCCGCCATATATGATTAATTCTAACCAAAGCTCGCCTATGGGTACTCCATCTTCTGGTGCTCTTGCTGTTACAGTTTCTACTGATAAATCATCATATAACGATGGTGACAAAATAATGATATCCGGTACAACTCGAGATTATATGGGTGATACTCCTCTTACATTAATTCTAAGAAATCCTGTGGGAAATGTAATCAAAGTAGATCAAATTACGGTGGGAACTGACAAAACTTTCTCTACGTCTGTAATTGCTACTGGTGCACTGTGGACGGCAGCAGGCACTTATTCTATATCTGTTCAGTATGGTAGTCCAGATAGATCTGCAAAAACAACATTCCAATTCTCAGGATCTTCAACATCGTCTGGGCCTGGCACGATTCCAGTCGATGGTACTAGTTACTCAATCACTTATACTATAACTAACGGTAAGGTACTTGATATCAAGGCGAACACCCAATCCAAATCATTGATTGTAACAATTCAGACCACTGGTGATGGCCTACTAACCATTACTATGCCAAGAGTAGTTATAGATGCCAAAAAATCAGATGGTACAGATGACCAATTTATCGTGTTAAATGATGGTCAGGAAAATGGCCAAGCCAATGAAACAATGACAACAAACACTGATAGAACTTTGGCAATTCCATTCAAGAACGGAACTCAACAAATTGAAATTGTTGGCACATTCGTAATTCCAGAGTTTGGTCCTATTGCGGCCCTAGTGCTTACGATTGCAATCGTTTCTATAATTGCAATATCGAAAAAGACTGGACTGCGATTCCCAACCAGATATTAGTAACTTAAAAGATGCGACAATCTGAAACACACTAATTTACCATAGTATTTACTATCTGCAAGTTGGAGATTTAGCGTGGAGAACCTATTAACAAATGAAGAGATCGACTGGCTTTGCAAATTTCTAGAAGGAAAAGGCAGCAATGATGATGTGATAATGAAAATAGTCAACATTACAAGAAAACTTCAAAAAATGAAACGAAGATAATTCATGCGTGCATTGTATGAACATCTAGTTTATGATATAAATCAGGTCAATGGAGAAAATCTAGTAAGACATGGAAAATACAGGTGCCTTGTATCGAGAAGCAAATCTTTTTTCACATTCTGCCATATGGCTTGTTGTTATCTGCATCACATTTTGCAGTGTTTACTTTGCTTTGCCACAACTATTTGCTATTGAAAGTGATAAATCGCCTGCCACTGGAGTAGTGATCGCATCATCTGTTTTCTTGGCAATCGGATTTATCTTACCAGTTCTATTGCTTGTAATCAAACTTAGGATCCAAGTACGAAATGATGGTTTGTTTATCAAAATAACTCCATTTCATTTTTCATTTAAGAAGATTTCATTGGAAGGATTACAAAACTGTGAACCATATATGCCACAAGGAAAAGAAAAAAACAAACTAAGCCTAAATAATGCAATATCAAAAAAGGCATATTCCCTTGGAGGCAAACGTGGTATAAAACTAGAATTCAAGGATGGGAAAATAATATTAGTGGAATCAAAGCGACCAGAAAAAATCATTCAGGCTATCAAGACTGCAAGTAATCTGAATTAACGGTGTGAATTATTTTAGAACCTGATATGTGCATTGAACCTCATACTTTAATACATCTGATTCAATTCTTATGATGTGAATGAAGCATATGTACTACTAAATGTGGATTATAAAAAACAAAAAAACATCGTTGAACAGGCCAAAAAACTACCAACAGTAAAATCAGTCAAAACCACATATGGAATTTATGATATTCTAATCGTTCTTGAGTCAAATAACATGCAAGAGATCAAACAAACTATAGACGTAGGCTTGCATGAAATAGATGGCATAAACAACCTCACCTCTCTTATCTCAATCATATAACTTGGTTCAGGAATATGAGGTAATTGTAATCGGGGGAGGACCTGCTGGACTGAGTGCGGGAATTTTTGTTGCGAGGCAAAAAACGTCATGTCTTCTAATATCAAAAGACCTGGGAGGGCAAATGAACCTAATTCCAAAACTTGAGAATTATCCTGGAACCATGATGTCAAGCGGTCCACTACTTGCAAAAACACTGGAAAGTCAGTTTCTTTCATTTAATGGAGAAATGGTATACGATACAGTAGTTTCGATTGAAGAAACTGAATCTGGAATGAAAGTAAAAACAAGCCGGTCGGAGTACCTTGGAAAATCTATAGTTCTTGCTCCCGGCAAAGTGCCTAATAATCTTGGAGTAGAAAATGAATCTTCTTTATCAAATAAAGGCGTACATTACTGTACAAAATGTGATGCGCCATTCTATCAAGGTAGAGTTACAGCTACAGTAGGTGTTGGAGGATACTTGCTAGAATCTGGAATACTGCTTTCTCGCATGGCATCAAAGGTGTACCTTATTTACAAAGGAGGAACTCTTGGAGGCGATAAAGAAATGATTGCCTCTATTGAAAAGAAGGAAAATGTGCAACTAGTACCACAATCATCAATCAAATCTATCTCAGGTACAAACAACCTACAGGCAATTACAGTTGTAGACAATTCTGGAAAAGAAACAACACTTCAAGTAGATGGCCTTTTCATCGAAATGGGTTCGAAGATAAACTTAGATTTTGTAAAACACCTTGTGAAAATAAACTCAAAAGGAGAAATTGAGATAACTGAAGGTGGAAAGACAGCACATCCTGCAATATTTGCTGCAGGTGACGCCACAAATATTCCATACAAACAGATTGTAGCAGCCTGTGCAGGTGGTGCAAACGCTGGTCTTTCGGCATTTAATTATGTGGAGCGTCTAAAGGGAAAACCAGGAATCAGAGCAGACTGGAAAAAGACAATTGGGGACACTGTATTTCATTATTAGAGTTTTCTTACATTCTGGTTTTCTAAATCAAGTCACACTATGCATGTTATGGAATTACTTGTTCCTACCGAAGCCATTATCTATCAGTTATGGTGGGTATGATTTGTAGATTTGAAAAACCCTAGCACTGAAGACTATGATTCCGTA
The DNA here is from genome assembly GCA_035252445.1 of Nitrosotalea sp. Lineage (GTDB taxonomy): Archaea > Thermoproteota > Nitrososphaeria > Nitrososphaerales > Nitrosopumilaceae > Nitrosotalea. The sequence continues at coordinate 9,948 of DATFDB010000181.1, forward strand.
TGCGAAGAAATACTGAAACTTGATTCTGCAATAAGGTTTGTAGGTGTAATAAATGGAAGAGGGAAGCTTCTTGCAGGGGGCCTACGTGAAGGGCTCAAATCACTTGAAGATCCTAAAGACGATGAAATGCTTTTCACTGAAGTTGCTTTGAGGGCAAGAATGAGAAAAGAATTTGACTCACAATTGGGCAAAGTCAGATTTGCAATGTCAATTCGCGACAAAGTTATAATCATGAGCTTTCCAATTAGTGAGGATGAGATACTGTATGTCTCTGCAAATACCGAACTAGACTATGGTAAGATACCTGAAAATATATTGAAGCTATTGTAGTCTCGTTAATAGTGTTTCACTATTGGAAGACAACTATCAATTATTCGAAGCACTTCGGAGCGGACCACATTTTTATCAATGGAAATCCAAACTGTATTTTTGTCTAATGAAAAAGAGATTGTCTGAACTTTCTCGCGCTCTTCCCACAGAAATTTTACGTTACCAAGTTGTCTGTTAAACTGGGTTGCCATGCCTCTTTGTGTTGCAAGATGTGAAAACTTATTTTTGGTATTTTTTGGATTGAGTAGAGGCTTCAAATCAGACCTTCTAACATAGGCTATAAGTCCTCCATTACTATTGATAATCCCAACAAATCTGACATAGCGACTAATTTCGCTTATCCTTTCTGCAATTTCCTGTGCCTCTACTTTATTCAATATAGCAGTTCTAAATATTTGATATTTAACTATTGAGTGAGGAAGTGATTCCTTAAACATTTCTGAGCCAAGGGAGAAAAAAGTTAGATTTCGCTAATTAACAATGAATGCAAAAAGTATCCAATGTTGAAAATAAATCACATAGCATTAATTCCTATACTTGCAGTACTGCTTGTAATCGCTTTTTCAAGCGTCCAAGTATCACACTCTGTACTTACATACAAGATGCTAGTTTCAGTCAAACCTCAAAAAGATCCTATAATGCAAGGTGACTTTCCCGTAATAGTCGGAAATGTAACTGATGAGGCATACAAACCCATCACAAATGCCAACGTATTCATTATCTTTGGATCTGAGGCGGTTACGACAACTACTGACAATCAAGGTCAATTTAAATATAAATCCGCCATTCCTGCCACGCCTGGAACCTATGAGATAGACGTTACTATAACAAAACCCGGATATGTAAAACAACTCGCAAGCTCGGCATATACTGTTAACCCATATCCGACTACAAAAACAACCATTGCAAACGTAACTGTTCCTATTACAAACCTAATTTCCGGTTTTCCTGTGGTTGCAGGAAATTATACTGTATATTTGGGTAAGGTTGCCCAATGGAATCTTGAAACTACTTGTTTTGTCGATTTTTCTAACAAATACATGCGATTTTTAAAAACATGTGATTTGTATAATTTGGATCCTCAAGATTTCAAAATAGACCAGAAAGTAATACCGATGGTTTCAGTAATACAGTATAACAATACGTACAGATTGTTTCCAGAAAATGTCTACAATGAAGCATACTATCTCGGAAATGATACTGCCGGAAACTTTATTGTAGAAACCTGGAAAAGCTATTCCGCTCCAAAATAGTTTTTATTTTTTGAAAACACTGCGAAACCTAAATCACGAGATCTCTGTCCCTCATTTTGATTGCGTCTTTTTTCCATTCTAATGCAAAAAAGTTACTTGGTTCGTCTTCAAGCACTCTATCAAAATATGCTATGGCTTCATCATATTTTCCAAGATGTAACAGTGACAGACCCTTGCTCATAGTTACATTAAGATCACTTGGATACTTTTCTAAAACTACGTCAAAGCACATTATTGCCTCTCTATGTCTTCCCAATCTGTCAAGGGTATACCCATTCAAGGACAGTACTCCTGGGTCGTCTGGGTCTATTCTATGCGCTTCCTCAAAACATAGGAGAGCTTCTTCTTGTCTGTTTATGTCTGGGTTTGAAAGGCATAGTCCTTTATTGACAAGAGCTGCAAAGTTGTCAGGTTCCATTCTTAATACTTTATCGTAAAAATCTATTGCGTCATTGAATCGAAGAGCTATCTGCAGAGATACTGCCTTGTCATACAAAAATTCAGCATTATGCGGTTCTAACTCTATTGCCTTGTCAAAATACGTTATTGCTTTTTCATGCTTTCCCTGTTGTTGTAATTCAAGGCCATTTTTGTGAAGCGTCTTACTATCTTTTGCATGCTTTGGTTTGGGCACTAATGTATCTATACTATAAATGGATAAAGATGTAACCCCTACAGGATTGAATTGTTAGCAAGTTGACGTGTTTATAGCAAGTATAAAATACTATTTTCGTACGATATTATGGCATGAAAGAAGAAGTCGTAAAACTATCTAATATTGAGGTTGACAAGCTAATTTCTGACATCAAGCAGCATTTTGTAGAACTTGGATTGCAGATAATCCATGAAGATAATCATGATGGATACTGGAGCATCAAGGCTCACAAAGGGGGAAAGCTGTCTGCTGTGACCGGAAGCATCAGAGATGTTGAAATATTGATGACTGGCTCAAACAACAATTATGATCTGACCCTTAGAACTGGTGCTTGGGGACGCGACATTGCAATTCCTGCCCTTCTTGCAAGTGCAGTTTCCTTTGGAGCAGGTGCGGCGGTGGCAGGTGCAGAAGCTTATAGGGCATACAAATTTGAAAAGAATTTCTGGGTATGGTTAAACCAAAAAATAAGTTCGCTTAATGCTACAATAAGTACCCCATCCCCTGTATCTGCAGAGAATAAGAGCTGCAATAAATGCCATCTGCCACTTCAGGCAGAAGCAAAGTTTTGCATGCATTGTGGCTCACCACAATAATTAATCTCAACCTGAGATTATTTTCAAGATTTGAAAAACAGTTTACTCTTGACAAGAAAGATTGCCGGAAACACTGATAGAATAAAAACAAGCATTGCGGTAGGACCAAACTCTGGCGTTGTTGCACTGTTTGAACTTGTAACAGATTCTACGATTACCTCCCCTGTCATCCAAGGATGAATTGAGCAAAAGTAATCATACGTACCCGGGCTTAGGAACATGAATGAATATGTGGAGCCTGGGCCTATCATTCCGCTGTCAAAAACTTCGCCTGTGTAATTTTCTGTAGGCTCTCCACTAGTGACAGTATGTGCGGTAGCATCAATATTTGTCCACGTGATAGTTGTTTTAGGCAGTATCGTTACAGTGTCTGGGTCATAGCAGTTTTTAGCAGTAACACAACTCTGGCCTGCTTCACTGCCCCCAGTGATACTCACTGCAGCATTAGAGCTATCTGCAAATGCAGGGAAAATGATCGCTATTCCAAGTACAAATAATAAAAGAATTACAGCTGTCCTCAATTTCCAGTTGTTATCACGCTTAACCCAGAATCAAATGTATCGGTAATTGCCAAAACCTGGCTAGGTATACAACATAACCTAACGTATTAAAATAGGAAAAAGATGAGGATGACGCGTGAAGGGCTCAAGTGCACTAGACAACTACGACCATAAAAAAGCGGACAAGGCGCTCAAAATGCTGTATGCTGATAAGAGTAACGAGTTCCATGAACTTGCACAAGCAACTGGTTATCCTGTAGGAAACAAAGATTGGGAAAAAATTATCCTGAATTTTTGCCTTGATTTTGATGATTGCTTCAAAGCCTGGTCAGACGAGGCCACGCCATCTGACCACAATAAGGTACACAAATGTATGACCATGATGAGGCAGTTAGCACGGGGGAAACCAAACATGACTGAAGTAACGAAGCTTCAAACCATAGCGTATAGAATCGCCGAAGATTTCAAATCAATCTATAAAAGAATAGAATAAGTCCCGTTTATCTCATGAAACTTTGATCACACAAGCTGAGTAGGTGCTATGAAAACTCTCACACCTTGTCATATTATTAATTTCTGGAAATCCTGTTTGATGTCAGGTTCAAACATATCTGTGGATGAGATGTGGAAAAAACTAGAGCATTGTGGAATCAAGCGTGAGATGCTTGAAAAACTGCATCCTTCTCCTGAGACTCTGTTACACATCTACTCTTCAATAAAAAACCAAAAGACATGATTATGATACCGGCAGAAATTTTATGAAAATTTTTTGAAACGGACTGTCTACCTTACAATTTCTCTGAAACGCAGGTTTGACCTCAAGCCCTCAAGATCTTTGTCCTGTTTTGCCGCCTCTTTCCATGAAGGATCAAGTCTAATTGCTTTTTCAAGAGACGTAATTGCACCATATTCATCCCCCTTCATGGTACAAAGACATGCTTTGTTGTACAGCGCTTCTGCATTGGTGTTGTCTAGTCTTATGACCTTGTTGTACCATTCGAGCGCATCTTTTTTTTGCCCAAGCCTATACAAAGAATGACCTTTGAATGTAAGCGCACTGATATAACTTGCATCAATTTTCAACGCAGCATCAAAACATTCAAGCGCTTGCTCGTATTTCTCATTTTTGTATAGTGTAATTCCTTTGTTTGATAGCACATGCACATTTTCTGGCACTTTGTTTAATGCATGATTATAACATTGCAAAGCCGCATCATATTGTCCGTCAGCATCAAGCACCACTCCTTTGTTATTTAGAGACGCCATCTTGGTGGGATTTTTCTTGAGGATATACTCGTACATCTCTATTGCTTTTTGAGAATTGCCTATGACGTGATAAAAGTTGGCACTTCTCAGGAGATATTCTTCCTCTTCCTCTACATTTTTGCCGTTCCTTAGAAGAGATTCCTTTAGTTTACTGGTTTCTTCTAAAAGTGTCAATATCTCTTGTTTTGTCTCCTCTTGCAAGGGGATATTTTGTTCTGATCTAAGGACTAGTGGTAAACCTGCCGCTGCCAAGGCCTTTACAATGTATTTTCTATTATCTTCAAATCTGGCACTATCGTCTTGATTGGTCAAAACGGTGTCTATTGGCTTGTCTGTCTGCAACTCTTCTTGCGGAATAGGTACTAATTCTACCTCAGTAGCGATGTTTTCTTCAGACGTCTTGACTTTATTTAGCGAGGGAAATTTCAATTCTGTACTATTGATACAAATCCGATTAATAATGCAATCTTTTGTTGCATATCTTTCATAATATTCACGGCTTATTGTGATACGGAAGATCACATTTTTCAATGACGGTGCATTATATTGGTACAATGATCGAGTCAATAAAGAAGAAAGATTTCTTGGCTTTTATAGAAAAGGAAGCAAAAATCCATGTTGACAGCTATATTGAAAGCGCTATTCATCTGGCAGAAGAAGTTCATTCCGGTGTAAAAAGGGAAGACGGGGCTTCGTCGTTTCTTGAAACTCATATCTTTCCTGTTACAATGAATGTGATCAGGCATTACAAGTGGGCAAACAAACCTATGACTACTATTCCGATAGTATCTGCAATCTTACACGACGTTATGGAAGATAATGACCGAATACTGGACATGCATGCCTCAAAATCATATGGATTTGATGCATATTTTAGCCACAAGTTTGGTGACTATGTTTATAAGGTTTCGTCCATTCTAAAAACAAAATCATTAGAATTTTACTCCGGGCTTACCGACAAAGAAAAAGAACTAGAAAGGTTTCGAGAATATTGCAATGTTTTGACAAGGTCAGACTATGACATAAAGACGATAAAACTTGCAGACAGAATCAACAATATGAGATTCATATCAAAAATTCCTGGACATGAAAAAATAGCTCGATACATAAGAGAAGCAGAAGACTTCTACATTGCATATACCATAATAGAGCCTAGGATGGATGACTTTTACTTGGAGATAAGAGAAGCATATGAAGACCTACAAAAACTTTCACATGAAAACCCAAAGATAACCGTATAGCTCTTGCCTATCCGTATTGATAATTGATTCCTTTCTCTCCACGGGGGTGTTTCCAGTCTGTTTCTTCTGAACAGGTGCCACATTCAACGCATCCCTCATGTTGTATCATCACGCCTTCTTTTTCCATGAAATAGCATCTAGTAGGACATAACGTTATCATTTTTTTCATAAATTCACTTGTAGGCTTGAGAACTTTGATGTGGGAAATGCTGTCATCATTGTATTTTAGCTTGGCAACTCTCTGTGCAATTGTTGGTATGTTTGGTGTGTATGATGTTTGTATGTTCTTGCCAAGCCTTTCTGCAATCTCTGTTGGCACCTTGACATAAGTTTCAGTGGTCTCGATCACAGGCAATAGTTTTTCGTATCCTAGAATGTTTGCAAATCCAACGGCCAAATTTCGAAGTGTTTTGCTCGACATCATTTTTACAACCATGCCATATTTTGCACTGATGATATCCTGTGGAACATCTTTTGCTGCATCAAGAAATATCTTCAGATAGTCCTTGTCAATTGATTTCAAATCATGTGTATAGGGACTCTCTTCAACCGACTGTGAGTAATTTTGGCCAAGATAGCTATCATTAAAGTTGTTTTTATCAAGCACTCTGGCTACTGTGTTTGCAGCTCTAGCGGCATCATCAATTCCTACATTTAGCCCTTCTATTCTTGGGCCGACAAACACGCCCCTTCCGGCAGCATCGCCCACAAACAATATGTTCTTAAAATACGGTTTTTCCATTCTGCAACGCTTTCCATCAGGCACAAGTTTAGCGCTGTATTCTGCTTCTACGTAATCTGTTTCAAACTTTATGCCATACTTACTTGACATTTGTTCTCTGATTGATGCCAGTTGCGACCCGATCTCATCTTCTGAACTGTATTTTCCTTCTTTAACAAGTCTCTCCTTCTGGCTTTTTGAGTAATATGCATCTCTAAGATCTGTCCATGTTCTAATCATTTTTGTTACTGCAAAACGAATTCTCATCTGCTCCTCCTTTGCAATGTTCTTGTCAACCTCTCCTCTCACAGGAACTTCATCTTTGATGAATTCGCTTATCATGGGGTTTTTCAATAATGCATTTATGAGATCATAAGGCTCGACTGGAGTCTCTAAGAGTGAATCAAGATGATACACTGCACCCACTGACAGTGTGTCTCGATTGGTGTAAAGAAACCCTCCACCTATATGGTTCAGTGTTACATCGCCTGCAAAAAGATGCGCTGCACCGTCATCTTGGCCTATTGTAAACCGCTCATTCATGATCTCTTCTGGTAATTTTACAACGACTTTGACTCCTTGATAGAGCTGACTTGGAGAAAACTTTTGTCTTGCTCCAGTCATGTATGCAACTTCAGAATTTACTCCATCAGCTGCAATTATTGCTTT
>DATFDB010000182.1:0-5839 GCA_035252445.1 Nitrosotalea sp.
AACGTCTAGATGTACAGCGGGGAACTTGAAGTTCAGGCAAAAAGAAAGGCACTTGCCGTTTTACAGGACGAGATTAACAGGATTCTCAACGCAGTAAGAGACTTTTCATCACTTCCCGAGCTAATAATCAAGGCTGACAAGTCAGAGATAAAGCAAGTTCTTGAGAGAATAAAGAACACAGAGGATGAAGTTGAAGCATTGCGCAGAAAGATTACTCGAGAAATAGCAGATGTTGGAGGATTGATGATGAACAGAGAAAACCTTCTAAACACAGCATATACGATGGACGAGATTGCAGGCTACATTACCGGACTAGCCTTCAAGTTGTCAAACATCAAAGGTGCTACTCTCAAAAAAGAGAAAATCGAGAAAGACTTGGCCGAGCTAATAGAGCAGGCAGTAGACCAAATTTACAAGATAAATGAGATTGTACGTGCACTTGGTGGAAACACTACAGTTGCAATAGACCTAGCCCATGAAGCTCAGAAGATAGAGAGAACAGTAGATGAGAAATATCGTGCTTTGACCATCAAGGTTCTAGATGAAGTTACGACAACAAAAGAAATGATGCTCTTAAAAGATGTAGTAGAAGGAATTGAGGAAATGTCTGACAAATGTCTCCAGGTATCAGACTCGTTTATTTTGCTGGCACTTAGCCTGTAAAATTACAAAACTATTTCCTTTTTAATGATGCATAAACACTCAAATCAATTGATTTTCTCTAAGAAAACAGATTGAAAGGAGAGATAATCGAGAACAGGATAATAGTGTGGGATTTGGATGAATCAAAGTCCCTGTTTGCAAATGGATATTACGGAAAGCCAATAGGAGTTACAAAGCCCAAGCCAGACGAGATCAATGTCCCTTTGATTTTAGATCTCATTGAAGGCTATTACCTTCTTGAAACATCAAAACTGAAAATCTACAGAGCTAAAAAAATAATCTCTTCGAACGAAATGCTCGAGATATGCAGACGCGAACACCACAACTTTGACAAAAAATATCTAGTCTACAAAGAATTCAGGGACAAGGGATACATTGTAAATCCTGGAATCAAGTTTGGTTGCGATTTCGCAGTTTATCAGAAGGGTCCTGGCATAGACCATGCACCGTATCTGTTACAAGTTTACAATTCTACAGACACCATGTCAGCAACAGGTGTTGTACTTGCAGGAAGATTGGCTACAACAGTACGAAAGCAATTCATCCTTGCAATTCCAAAAGGAAACAAGATTGATTGCCTTGCACTTGACTGGTGGAGAGCTTAGAGTTGCTTTTTGATATGAGAGGCTACTCTGTCATAAACCTCGAATAGTTCTTTTGTAATGCCCATTTGTTGACTGCTTTTCCACTTGCCATGAATGCGAATTCCTTTCTTCGTTGGCTCTACCCAGATAAAGGCATCATTGTAAGGCAGTTTGACAATCAGGGACTTGAGTTCAGTGTCAGAGTTGAGTAACTCAGCAAGTTCACCTCCAACCCATTCCACGTCAGCAACTTTTTTTGCTGCAAAATGCCCCTTTGTCTGCAGTTTTGTTTTTGCAAGAAGGTCATCGAGGTTAATCTGGTTTTCAGTTTTTACAATAAAGTGTGCCTGAAATCGGTCTTGTGCACCCCAAGGCTGAGGATTTAGATCTTGTGACATTTCAACCCTTCTGGATTATCTGAATGACGTCTATGTTGCTTCCTTTGAGTTCAATACAGCCGTGGTTTGTAACCATGGCAGGCGAATGCGAGAAATATTTAGAATAATAATCACTTTTTTCCACTTCGTCTGTCTCGAATTGTTTGGGTTCTGCGGTTATACCAATTTTTTCTAGTAACTCACAGTATTCTTTTCTTTTATTTTTCTGCGAAAAAGTATCAGATTCAGAATCGTGCATGCGTCAGGTTGAATTTGACCCACAAATAAATATTAGCGTACCATCTTGAGCGCCAAGCACAATCGAATAAATAGTCCAAAAATATGCCAGATCCTGTCAATGTCCAAGTTCCAGAACAAACTTGTTGTTATTACAGGAAGTGGCACTGGAATAGGAAAAGCGATAGCGATCAAATTTGCCGAAAATGGAGCAAATATAGTCATCTTAGGAAGAAGAAAAGAGCCACTTGAAGAGGCAGCCAAGGAATTGCAGCAAGTAATAGACAAAGCGAAGAGCGGAGCATTTGTAAAAATATTTCCAGGAGTTGATGTCAGCGACGAAGAAGGCGTTTCAAAAATGTTTGACGAATTGAAAAAGACGCATGGAACAGTAGACATTGTGATCAATAATGCAGGAGTTTCAGGTCCTGTAACATGTTTTCCCAATTCTCCAATTAATGATTTTAAGAGCACTGTCGGCATTCACCTTACTGGCACCTTTTGGACATCAGTTCAGGCAATAAAGGCCATGAAACCTGGATGCAGGATTGTAACGATATCAACATTCTTCACAGAAGAGCGTCCGTTTGAACAAAGACCATACAGATTCAGAAGTCCGTACACTGCATCTCAGGGAGCAAAGAACAGACTTGCTGAGGCAATGTCATGGGAACTTACAGATAAAGGAATAATCTCAATTGCAACTAATCCAGGCCCAGTACACTCTGACAGAATATACAAGACAGTTTACCCAAAGGCGGCTGCAGAATTTATGAGAGTAAGTGGATTTGAGAGCCTCACCCCAGAAGAAGTGGAAAGCGTCAACAACGACATACTTCCGTTGCTTGGAGAAGATGAAAATATTGTAAAAAATGGAATTGCACAAGCTGCTGCTAAACTTGCAAAGATAAAATCTATAACATCAGAGCAAGAGATTCAAAAACTTGGTACCACAATATCTTCACTTTTGACAAAGATACAACAAATTGCCGAGAAGGTGCAGAACAATACAAGCAAGATGATTGCAGATGAGCAATTCTTGTCACAGCAACAAGTTGCTGAAACTGTCATGATGTTATGCGATGAATCGATTTCAAAGATACTAAATGGTAAGGTTATTCCAGGTGATAGAGTTTTCTACCCTGTCAAACCACACATTGCATGCTCAGTACCTGAAACTAGTACCAATTACGCATCCAAGGTTGTCTTGTTTGTGGTAGATGTCACTGAAGAATCAGATGTCGCAAGAGTGGAATACCTTGCACAAAATATTGAAAACAGTGGTGGAAAGACAGTGATCTTGATTTCAAAAACCAGCATAAAACAAGCCGAGGAAAGATTATCAAAATTCCATTCTCATATAATGGACATAACAAGTCAAGAAAACATGAAAAGAATGCTGAACACGGCTACGCAAAAGATTGGGCCTATAAGTGCAGCCATATACATGACAGGAAAACTAGGACCGGTTTCAAAGCTCGTCGACCTCTCAAGACAAGAGTGGGATGGACTTGTGGACAAATTCATAAACACGCCTGCTGCTGTCTTACAGGAAACTCTTGGCAGTTTTGTTCCAGGTGGAGCAAAGAACCCCCCTCTTTTCAAAGACAAAGAAGGCACAATCATACTCATCGGACCTGATATGCCATCAGGCAGCAAGGTTACAGGAAGAGACAGGGCGAAAGTCGAAGTCTTTCGAGGAGCTTTGAGGCCCTTTACAACCACAGTTAACCAAGAGCTAAGCGATGTTCTCAAGTCAAAGATTAGGCTGCATTTGATTTTACCTGGTAGTGTGGACGGAACAGAGCCAAGCAATGCCAGAATTCTAAACGCAATTAACTTTTTCAGTTCAGGAAAAGCAGTTTCAAACTCTGAGATAATTTACTATCCAGACGAAACAAGATCCTAATGAAAAAATTTTCTGAGATTCAAACTGGTGATGAGTTTTTTTCAGAATGCAAAATTACACCAGATGACTTTGAAAAATATCTTTCCTTTTCAGGAATAAAAAACATAATTTACGAAAAAAAAGAATTTGCAGACAATCAAGGAAAGATGGTTTCAGGTAGGGCAATACTTGCAAGGATGGAAGGAGAATTTACAAGACTTGAAGAAATGTATGGAAATGTTTTGATTTTCTACGGTATAGACGGAGATTCTACCTGGAACAACAGGCAGACACGATTCTTAAAACCCCTCCGCACCGATGAAAAATTGAAGATCAAGTTTAAGATTTCTGACAAGCGAGACCTCAACGACGAGTTTGGGCTCTTGGCAGTAGATTTTGAAGGGATAGATGAAGACGGCAGAACTGTTCTTCTATCTAAACGAAATCTCTACCAGATGAAAAAATAGCCACAGATAGACAATCTAGTTGTCAGGTTACTGTGTCTTGAAGTGTATGTTTAATCCATCCATAAACAATTTGATTGATGTCACTGCAAGCACTATTGTAACAAAAATTCGAAGTTTTCTCTCTCCTACTTTCAAGGACAGCTTGCTGCCCAAAATTCCGCCAGCAAATGCCCCTACAGACAACAATCCTGCTTGCATATAATCAGGATGCCCTAGCATAGAATGAACAATCATTCCAGAGGCAGCTGCGAACATCAGTATGAACTGGGATGTTGGCGCAGCAAGTTTCATCGAGAGGCCTATCGCCACAACCATAAGAGGTACAAAGACTGTTCCTCCTCCGATTCCAAACAAGCTTGAAATGATGCCTGCAAAAAAACTTGAACCAGCTGCAAGAATCATTATCTGTTTTGAGAAATTGTATTCTTTAGGTTCCATCTTTCTTCTCGAGTAAATATAGACACTTGAACCGACAAGCACAATGCCAAACAACAGTTTGAACACAGATGCGGAGATATCATCAGATATGTATGCGCCAAGCACTGTTCCAGGTATTGAAAGCAATGCAAGTTTTATCCCTAAAGAATACACTATTCGCTTTTGCCTTGCATACGATATTGTAGAGCCAACTGCATTACAGAAGGCAGCAAATAGGCTGTCACTTGCAGCAAGCGTGGGAGGAAATCCAGCAAATGTCAGCGTAGGAACAATAACAAATCCCCCTCCAAGGCCAATCATCGACCCCAATATACCTGCCACAAATCCAAGTGGCACTAACCAGATATACTCAAGCAATACTAACACCAGAATAAAGTTTCCATGGGTTAAGTGAGTTCGTCAAGCTTAATGGACCTTAGAGATACAGTTTGATTATTTTGCCACAAGAAATTTCCAGAGATATCCTTGTGGATTAGTAGATAATTCAACCTCAAAGTGTTTTCCGCCTAGTGGTATACCGTGTGTTGTGCTGTTAGGTTCCTTTCCTTTCAAGTGAAAGTCACGTAATGCATCCATCATATCTGATAGTGTAGCATATCCACCTGGCTTTTCCTTATTCCAGCACTGGCATACGGTTTCATTCAAAACATCATTGAACAATATCTTCACATCATTATAGTTACTAAATACAGGATCAGACTGGGCAGTTGTAATTACAAGTACTGGAGCTAAAGATGATCCCACCATGTTGAGATTTCCAAGAAAATTTGTGTGCTCGTCTTTTATTTCTGTAGAAGTACAATATTCAAGCATGGCTTGCTTTGTCTGATTAGAGAGAAAGTTACAATATTGGTTTATACCCGCAGTTGTACTGAACTTTAGAGGATTGGACATGTTTATGTTCTGAGATATTAGAGTACTTTTTAGGTCAGAGTTTACTTCTTCATAAGTATAATCAAGAGTGAATGCGGATATCCCTACTGGGACAATAGATACTGAAGGCCCCATATTGATTTGGGTAAAAATTATTACTACAGCAACAGCACCTACAGCTGCCGCGATTCCAATGTAAGCATATTTTTTGGGAAACACGCCATCCAAAGTTTTTTAAGCTTTAATAAAGGAATCTGACAATTCGTGAATCTTAATTAATGCCAATATGTGTTTGGTGGATGTTGCGCATAA
>DATFDB010000183.1:0-13288 GCA_035252445.1 Nitrosotalea sp.
AAGAATCTCAAGTGTGACCAACTTCTACTATGGCGCTAGAATACTGAATTATACCTATCGCACTACACTTACCACATGCCGCTGGTTGTGAACCCTTGTTCATCTGATTTTCGCTGTGGTGCGTGGCGATGTGCTTTTTTCATATGCCTATCTAAGCGCTCTGGATCGTTTAACTCCAAGCCACATTCTTTACACTTTGTCTGCGGCTGCTCTTCCTTTTTCTTAAACAAGCCCATGAACTAGAATATTTAAAATCCGCTAATATTCTTTCTCCCAAAACACGGGATCTGAAATTATCCTTCAGTTGTTCAAACTCGAGATGCCTTGCTTTTCTTCATCATGGCAAATCTGACCCAAATAAGAGTACCTGCTAATGCAATTGCAGCTGCAATCAGAATGTATTCAAAAACAGGTCCAAAAGTCGTATTCACGGGTATATTGAAAATATAAGTTACGACTTGGTTGTTTTTATCAGTACCATACAAGTCTATTTTTAGCACATGATTTCCTGATCTATGAAAAGTATAGTCCATGTTCCAAGAATTCCCCTTGTGTAATTGCGGAATGATTTCATCTACCAATCCATCATTGTAAAAAACCCGAATCCCCATAACGAAGTGATTCACACCTGTTTCTGCATAGTTTGATTTATCCCCATAAGCTCCTTGATTGTAATTGTATACTTTGAATTCCATGTGTGTTGTCTGGTTCACTACTGGAGTTAATGGGTCTGTTGTAATGACGACTTGATAGTTTCCAATTACTTCAGATTCGGCGTTTAGTGCATCGGGCTGCCATTTTAGGCCCGAGAAAAAATTGTTAAAAATTGAATCGCTTGGTAGTTCTGCATTAGCACTGTGTGATGCAAACATGATGAAAAAAACTATCAATATTGATGAAATTACTACTCGCATTTGCTTTTGCTTAAACATGATGACTTAAATATCATGCATATTATTTCCAACGGTCTCACTTTTAAAATTGGAATCTTGATAATGTATTATAAAACAACTAATGTCATGCTTAATTTATTGAGAAAAACTATTAGGCCGCATTTTTTTACGGTAATCGCAATTGCATTTGTTTGCAGTTCAATTTTTATTCCGATTCTACCATCCTATGGGCATCTGTATGGATATAATACTCAGGAATGGAAAAATCCTAAAGATAATATCTTGATACAATTTGAGGTCCAACCACAAATTCCATCTGTAGGAAAAAACTCTGTCATGAACTTTAGTGTTCAGAATTTACAAACAAGTAGACATCTTGAAAATTTCACAGAGACAGTCACAATTATTTATTATCGAGGAGACAATTCATCGGCAAATGATATTGTTTACAAATTCAACAGTACCAAAGTGCAAAATGGTGATTTCTCTCATAATTATGTTTTTGAAAACGGCGGCACTTATGAAATTTTTCTACGTGTAGACACAACTGCTTTCATCAACGTTTCAAAATTTGTCGTTTTTGTTTCATCGCCACAGTTTCAAATTATGAATTTATTCTATCTCCTATTACCTTTCTTGATCATCATTGGAGTGTTTATAGGGATAGGAATTGTCATATGGCGACGCGTTTACGGAACAAGATAGTCGTTTTCAACTCATTAATTGATGATCTAGGTAAAGATGTGCTGGTTTACAAGACAGTCTCGATAAATTACAAATATTAAAAAACAACTACGTTCAATTGTAGAAGATTGAGTTTATCCAAAAAAACATCCACCATTACATTTCGACTAGATGACGATGTACTATCGAGGTTACGTGACGAATCAAATAAACGCCAAGTAAGTACAAACACGTTGGCAAACCAAGCATTGAGGAGATTTCTTGAATGGGACATATACGAACCTGTATCTGGATTTGTGATGATAAACAAACCCGTCTTTATTGAGGTTTTTGGCAAGATGAAACAAGATGAAGTAATATCAATAGCTTCTAAAATTGGCAAGAATGAAGTGAGAGACATTGCATTATTTATGCGAGGCAAAATGGATTTGCTTTCTTTCTTGTTATGGTTTGAAACTAGAATGATAAACTCATCAGTACAAGTAAGCCATACCAAAGAGAATAGCTTTCACACATATGTCATGAAACATGATATTGGAAAAAACTGGTCCATATATCATAAGACAATTTTAGAACTACTCTTTCAAGAAGCTTTTAACAGAAAAATCGCAGTAAATGCAGAAAAAAATACTATCTCGTTTCAATTTTCTGAATAGTGCATTATAGTTTATCTCGTATTTTTTAGATTGCAGTGTATACGTTCAATATTTATCCTAATTTTGGTGATTATTTTTTATGGTACGTAATTGGAAGGGGGTTGGGTTTTCAATTCTCTGCTTGACTCAATATTTTCAATTGAGGTTGAATTGATTTGATGCGTACGCAAATCCAAAGCCAAAACAAGTCTGACCTATACAAAAAAATTCTTTCCGACAGGGACACCAAATTAATTTTGGACTCTACATGTGACATGGCAAAATCTGCAAACCAAATTATTTTGGAATCAAATCTTGCTCAAAGTACCACATATAGGAAACTCAAAAAGTTAGTACGCATGAATTTTCTCCAAATTGAATACATTGTAGGAAAATGCGGTCGATGGGAGATGAGATATAAAAGTAACACTTGCTTGATTTGTAATAAATCTCAAGAAAAATAGTCTTCTGAACTCTCAATTCATGTCTTGTTTTTTATGGTGTCGTATGGATTGCGCTCTGCCTCTTTTTTTATCATCTCTAAAGCATTTTCTGTTTCAGACTGTAATTCTTCTAATATGTCTCTTGATCCAATACGTACAGCACCTCTAGGTTTGTAACTTATCTGAACGCGGATAACAGTAGTATTTCCGCTGTCGATAAGCATAATGTCTTTTATTCCAGTAATAGTTCCTTTTGTCCATCTTATGTGTATGCCCTCTTTTGGAAACAACGTTATCTTTTGATGATATTTGCTGCCATTGGACATGTATATTTCACGTACAACTACATTTCTGCCACGTGATGTATTTTTTATCTGCACAATTTCTTTCCAGTACTTGTGGTCATTGTCTACATCCGATATTATGTTCCACACTTTTTCAAAAGTAGTATTGACCTTAAGCATAACGTCAACCTCAATCATACATTATTACATGTAAATATTGGATAAATCTCGGCAGTATACACTGCAATGTGGTAATAAAAATCTGGAAATAGTTCTTGATTGATGTTTAATCTAACCTTCCAAGCACAGGTCTACTTGGAAGGGTAGGATATGAGTTAGATCTCCAAAGGAGATGACCTGCGTTATTAATAATGTTTGAAAATACTTAACATCATATCTTGTTCTCACATCTATTTTTACTCTTGAATATAATTAATATCTGAAAGATCTAATTCATATCGTACTTTAAGAATGTGTGAGAACATGTAATTGGTTTATCTGACAGCTTGACAGCTTTTTAACATAGGATGAGATTTAGGTCTTCATTTGCAGTATCCTCAGTTCTAGTAATTGTTTTGGTAGGAACAATCTCTGTCATACCCAACGTGTTTGCAACTCCTTGGTATGTAGGACAGGGATTGAAAACAGGAGACTACTACAGGTACACCATAGCTGATGTTTTCTATCATAATTTGGCTCCATTTGAGATGGATTTTTGGGTACAGAACCAGACAAGTAACGGTTTTAACTTGCAGATGGTGGTTCACGATGGTTCCATAGTACAAAAGGGTACTGTTTCTATAGGTAACATAACCCCAGACCCGACACATTCTGATCCTAACCTTTCAGATTACGTAAATGTTTACAGATTGACATTAACTTGGCTTGATTCATTTGCGATAAAAACTGCACCTGTTGACATATTACAACCAGTATGGGGACAGACGGGAATCTACGGTGAGGTTTCTATAGGTTCTGTAGGCATGCAGAGCGTAACAGTTCCTGCTGGAACATTCCAGGCATCGACCCTGCATTTCCATGATAGCGGAGTTGATAGCTACATTTGGGTAGAACCAACAATGGCATTTCCAATCAAGGCAAATGTATATGCAATCAAGACCAGTGGTGCCCCTACCATCGGTTATCAATACAGCCTATTGGAACACGGAAATAGTGCACAGCCGCCCTCTTTTCTTAATGTAGAGTCTACCAACCCACTTGGAGGAAGTAAACAATGTCCTCCAGTTGATTACGCATCTGATGTTGTTCATGACACACAATCAACAGATTCAGGTAATGTTGCTATAGAATATTATTACAGCCCAGCAGTGCCACACCAAGGGTGTCCATTTGGTTGGAGATTGACGTTTGAACCTGTTTATTCATCAACTCAAAGAATTTCCGATATTCATTATGATATTTACACTGTAGATGATCAAGGTCACGAGCTTAGTTCTTTAGCACAAAGCATTGGAAGAACAGACATATATTCCGCAGTAGGTGATGATGAACAAAATTTCATAGAAAAACAACCTCCATCCATAGCCCATTACGTACTCTATGTTGCAGGCATTGGTCCTCAATCAGGAGTAACTGATGTAAGTCAGGCAGGAATGGTAAAAGTCGACGTCAAGGTAGCTCCACCATTCACATCACCACAACAACCATCATCTAATACATCATCTGGACTTGTAAATAGTACTAACAATACTCAAAGTATCGTAATACCATCCTGGATAAAGAACAATGCAAAGTGGTGGTCTCAGGGGCAAGTAGACGATAGTCAGTTTGAAAAGGGTATACAATATCTCATCCAGACTGGAATAATGAAAGTTCCTACAACAAGTGTATCAACTACTACAACTCAGGGAATTCCAACATGGATAAAGAACAATGCTGGGTGGTGGGCCAATGGGCAAATATCTGACGCAGAATTTGTTAAAGGAATACAATACATGATTACAAATGGAATGATCTCACTAAATTCCTAGATTTGTGCTTTTGAGCTTAAATGTCAGCCATGCATACGGGATAGGACTAATAGCGGTAATAGTAGGAGCCGCAGTAGGTATTGGTTACTATCAACTATACTACATCCCAGAATATAATGCAAAACCAATCGTGCCAGAAAAAGTTCTAAACCCTGGCCAAACCACGCAGATCTCAATTGTTACAGGCTCTGTCAACCAAGATCAACAACAAAACTTTGTACCAAAAAAGCAAGAAGTCCAGCTTGGTGTTAATAATGTCGTGGTGTGGACAAATCAAGATCAGGCTGCACATTATGTAACGCCAATCACATCATACAAGGACTCGTACAGTGGAGATTTTGGATCAGATGCTATATCGCCAGGAA
Organism: Nitrosotalea sp.; assembly: GCA_035252445.1. Taxonomy (GTDB): domain Archaea; phylum Thermoproteota; class Nitrososphaeria; order Nitrososphaerales; family Nitrosopumilaceae; genus Nitrosotalea. The sequence continues at coordinate 5,296 of DATFDB010000183.1, forward strand.
AAACATACCAATTCGTATTTACCCAAGAAGCCAAAATCCCGTATTATTGCAAGGTTCACCCGTGGATGAAAGGGGAGATAGACATAGTGCACGGAGCACTAACCTCCTAGGCCTCTCACTATTTTAGAAATGACGCACAAGGAAGATTTTCTACTGGCAAGCAAAGATGAGGGCTAATGTACATGAGAGATACGAGCACTATGGCAGCTGTTGCACCCATGGAAACATACCACCATCTGAATTTCATAAAATAAAATCTGTCAAGTTGTAATATAAAACCAGAAATGATTCTCACTTTGTGCAGTTTGGGAATAAATGATAACGAGATTTGTTTTTTAAAAATAATTTTTAGCAGTTCCATTTTAAATACAACTTTGACACATAGTGTAAACAAGAAATGTCTACAAAGACAATTGGAATAATAATTGGCGGTTTCGCAGGCGGAGTCATCGCAATCTCAATTGCTATGATGGCTGGTGCTGCATGGGAAACTCCAGGCATGTATACAGGAACAAGTAATGCTGCACATCCGGCAACTGACTCAACACATTGCTATGCATTTCAGACAGGGTGTAAAAACACTCTAACATCTGTACCGCAGTCTCAATTGGACAGCGGGGCCTATCTGAGCAGCAACTATGGACAATAAAGCCACAATGTCTTGAGTGATTCAAAAGCCCACACGATTCAGTAGTTTTTCTGTTTTAGTATTGTGTTATCAGAAATGAATTATTATTTTAATATCAAAATATAGAACTGAGAAACACTACTAGCTATAATACGATCCTTAACACATGTATCTGTGTAGAATGTAAATGCGGATGCTTTTTTCTTTAGCACTTGCCGGTCTAGCACTATTTGGAACAATATCTCCAGCCTTGGCAACAACTGATTTTAACGCATATCTTCCAATAAATGGAGCTCTTGTAACTCCTAATTTCAAATTTACTCGTGTTGTCTATTTAGATTATCCACAAGGAGGAAAATTAAAAAATGCTCTTGATGGAGTTAACATGACAGTTTCATTTTCTGCAGGCTCCTCGGACAACCCATCTGTTAGCAGCTTGATGAATTCCATGGGACAGGCCATGACCTCAGCAGAAAGTTCAGTACAATTGACAAACATGAGTCTAAACTATCTCGCACAAATTAGTGGAGGCCCTACAGAAGCATCTATTACATATTTGATAAGCATTACTCCAACAATCGGAAATTATGTCCTTTATCACGGTACTAGCACTACTGTAGGAGGAATCATGGGGGGTGGTACTCCCTTTATCATGGATGCGGCATGGGCAGGATTTAACCTCAACCAGCCTGTCAAAATATCAACGCAACAATATGGAGATTTTGAGATTAATTATCCAATTAACCTTATTCAAAAAGAATTACCAGCAGTATATGATGTAATAAAAGGCACACAGGCAGAAAAGATTCTAGAACAAAATTTGATCAATCCTTCAGTATTATATCAGCAACAACCTCTTGACAAGTGGGATCATCTTTTCGATCCGTCCTATGTTGTAAGTGATGCAAATGTACTAAATTATAAAGGGACAAAGGTGGCAGTCACCACATTTTCTACTGGAGTAAGTAGTCTACAGTCAGGTACTATGAATGCTAACCAGCAAGATGTAGACTTTACAGTAGATGAGCCGTATCACATACGAACAATTGATCAACCTGCTTCAGGAACCTTTGATGTAGAAGGCCAAGCACAAGCCTACAATGTAAAAGGGGCACCAGCATTTACCACTACAGCAGCCGCAGCATCCGGAGTATCAAATACAACTGCCGGAGGCATGTCTAATATGATAACATATGGGATGGCAGGTGGAGCTGGCGGTATCGCAGTTTTAATATTTTTGTGGAGCAACAAGAAAATGAAAACTAAAGTTTACGAAGTTGACACTGGTCCACTTCAATATGAAACAAGACAACACTGGGCAGATCATATTACGAGCACAATGTCAACACCACAAGTTAACTCTACTCCTTCACAAGAACAACCAGATTGGTTATGTTTCAAGTGTGGATACTATACGTTAAACAGTCAAGACAACTGTTCTAATTGCGGAGCAGCAAGACCTCGTTAAACAAACTACGAAAATGAAGATGGTTATATCTAATATCACAAAAATCAAACTGGTTGTATTTTCAATTAGTCTGAGGATAATTTTGTAAATCAAAAGGCATGAACAACCGCATACAGTATTATAAACTTTGGAGACAAATTTCTATTGCCATGATGGCCGCGGTTATAGCCGTAGTGATGACAGTTGATTTCATATCAAGTCCCTCACATGAGACAAATTCTTCCCTCACAAAGATATGCAATTACAAAGGCATCCATTTCTGTCTTGTAATGCCAGCTGAGGGTTATGCATCACTTACACACTCATCTCATAGTGCAGAGCCAACTGAGGGTTTAACATGATACTATAAAATGACAAGTAATTTCACTGAAAAGAATTAGCTGTGTAAATCATACCCGACATATTTATCAAAAACTCAGAGAATCTTACCACCTTTCCACGGTATGTTGTTTTGGGTATTTTCGTAAAAAGCTTACAATATCAGTACAAAAGTGATAAATTGTAGTGAGAATTCATTCTGCATTTTTATTGCTTGTTATCTAATTTTCAGTGATGCGGCCGTTGCTTGGATTTGTTGCAGTAGTAATGCTGTTCCTGATGATGAATGTCTCGCCATCTCTGGCTCAACAAGCCTCCAATGTAACTATTACATATGACTCTGGTATGGATCAGTTGTGTGTTGTAGAGCGGAACTGTTTTAATCCTACTGTGCTACATGTTATGGTCAATACTACAGTGATCTGGAAAAACGTTGATCGATTTAGTCATACTATAACAAGCGGTAATCCGTATGATAATCAAATCGGGGCTGCTTTTGATAGTGGCCTTATTACTCCTGAAAAAGAGTTTTCTTTTACATTCAAGGACGCTGGAACATATCCGTATTTTTGCGAAATACATCCGTGGATGCGAGGAGAAATTGACGTGTCATCTATCAGTTCCACATGACATGATCTAAAGAACGGTTCTGAGCCAGATGCCTGATTTAGATCAAAACATATCTTCAGAAAGCTAATTGATCTGACAGGTAAGTTATGATAAAATGGCACCTGCGTAGAAATGACGCTACGCAGTGGGTAACCAGGTAACTGGTATTACAAAATACCTTTGGGCCTTGCTACAACATAAGCCTTTGTTCGCTATTCTACGACACACTTTAAAAGTGCATAATCGATAGTCCCATTTTCAGATACCTGCTTCATCTTTAGCAGTGATCTTACCAGAATCTTCTCTATGTATGATGGATACTGTCGTAATATCCTAGGCCTCAATAATTTCCTGTTTTTTACGTAATAGTCTGCAAGCGGCTCATAAACTCTCGAGCCTATTAGATCTGTTGACGTTATCTTGAAACCTGAATTTTCTATGGTCTCTTTAAGTTCGTCAAGATGATAGTGCTCAGACGACCAAGTAAATGATAATATGCCAAGCTTGAACAATTCTGACTTTGTTGGGTGTGACATTACAGGTATTGCAAGTACGAGAATGCCATTATCTTTTAGAACTCGCTTGCTTTCTGACACAAATCCTGAAAATGGCTTGAAGTGTTGTGATGACTCTAAAGCAATTATTCGGTCCATCGTCTTGTCTGCAAAAGGCAGTTTTGTAGCAGTAGAATTTACAAGATGTATTACTTGTGAGAATTCTGGCTTGTTTTGTGGTTGGACGCTTTTGAGGATTTTTGAGGCAAAGCCAAGCTGTGCTTGGTTTACATTGAGACAAGAAATCTCAATGTGAGGAAAACTTGTTTTCCAAATGGATGCAGGTTCTGAAAAACCGCTTCCAACATCCAAAACATTTTTGGCAGTTTTCAATTCTGCCATTTCTGAAACGATTTTACATAGTGTAGTTTGCGCTTCTACTGGGTTTATCGTGTTCTCATTCCAGTACCCAAAATTGAGCATGTTGCTTCCAGTAGAAATCTGCATTAGAGACGCGAGTGTATTGTAGAGATTTATTACGTCTGTCTCATCTCGACGAAAAGTCCAAAGAAGGACATCTATTGGGTTTATGCTTGCCATTTTTTGGTTTTGTCTAGTCATCAACAAACTATTGCCCAAGTTCAGTTTAAAACTCTTCCATAAATTAATGAAGTTGATCTTTTTATTTGGGGCTGGAAACGATACATTATGGACGCCTGCGACGCAAGAACAAGAGCATACAAAAATGGCAAAACATTTGATCAATGCAGAAAAATCGCTGAAACTCTTTCCTCTGACCTTGCAAAGAAAATAGATCAAATAGGCGTTGTTTCATGGAATGAGATTCTCCAAGTCTCTGATCACGATGAGCTTGTCTACAAGTTGACTCTCAAATATCTCAGGCAGAACGGCTACAACATTGGAGACTGGAAGACTCCTCAGGTTACAAAATCTACTGCTTAGGCTCTAGCGCACAACTTCCGTTTTGTTCTTTTCTAATCTTTCTTGCCATGATATATGGAGTAGCAAGCAAGATTGGTATGGAAATTGCTATGAATATTGTTTGTAGTTGTGCCTCGTAGCTTGTCAAAAATAATGTAAAACCTGTCGCACTAGCTCCTAGACCAAAAAGCATTGTAAATGCAGTACCTGCACATGTCGGACATCCTACAAAGAGTCCTGTTACAGCACCAAATGTTCCAAATTTTCCTGCATTCTTTGCTACTGTAAATGTAGTTGCAGCAAGTGCAAAATTCAGCCCCACTAGAAAAGATACCACTACAAGAAGAACAAGATTTAGTGGAACAACCTGCAGTCCAACATGCTCCGTGAAAAAAGCAAATATCATTGGCATGTATCCGGGCAAGTCACAACAAGGTGAGAGCTCAATATGAGGCGGGGTTGGAAAGCCATAATCTGTAGCATTAAGTTCTGGTTTGTAAAGAATAACCCCTGATGTTAATCCAAAAAATATTCCATATCCTATTGCACTTATGACAAGTATTCGTTTTGCTCTTTTGTTGTTCAAAGCATTCGAAATAATTGAAGCAATTGATGAGTCTGGAGTTTCTATCTTTGCCTTGTAAAACTTGTACAGTCCCCATCCGATAGCGCCAAACGAGGCAAACAATATGAAATAAGTTGCATATGCTAGGTTTTGAAGGGCTGGCATGGCTCCTGGAGTTACTGTTATTTCATTATTTCTTGCATATGCAAGAAAAGATACTGTAATGGCCAAAAATCCTACAATGACAAGTGCTCTATGTGAGCGGCGCACTGTACTGGGTTTTTCCAACGAGTAAAAACGATGCACGGCAACATTAAATCCTATCTCTATTTTCCAAAGTATTTATCTGAGATGATACATGATAGAGATTTGTCGTGAAGATAGACGAACCCCAAGACTCTGATTATGTAGAAACAAAAATAACTCATGTGGGATTTGTTGATCCATACGGCGTAGAAGGACTTGTAATTTTACGTTCCAGTGATGACAAGGAATTTCATATGCGCGCTTTTTCAGGTGAGGTAGCAAGACACATCTCAAATTTTGTTGAAGGGGAAAGAGGGGTTATACCTACAATATACAACATGATAGAAGAACTCTCTGAAATAAACGAACTTGTTCTTGTTAGGATCAAAGTGTATGAAAGTGGAAGTGTACTTAGGGCAAATCTCTACTTTACAGGAAAGCACGACGTTGTGATGCGCAACTATAGGGCATCCGATGCAATTGCACTTGCAACATTTTACAACGTGCCCATACTTGTTCGAAAAAATCTCTTGAAGGAAAAAATGGAAGCCTAAGTAACTATTTGTTCAATCTTTCCTTCTTGCTGGGCTCTTCTTAATTCTATAGCTATTCTTCTGCCGACACCAAAAGTCGTGCCATACTTGTACTTTGTATATGGACTGGTAGTAGCAAGGATTGGATTGCCTGGCACTCTAAGTGATACATCATACACGACTATCTCAAGCTCTTTTGTGATTACACTTTGAAGTGAGAACGGCCCTATTATTCCTGGTGCGTATTCTCTTTTTACTGCTGCCACAAACCTATCTCCAATATCAATAACTTTTTCAAGCAAGGACTCGCGTATGCTTGCAGGCGTGTGCCCCACTTCAATATTTTGTAGTTCGATGTTTGTCTCAAGCTGTTGCTTTGCAGGAAGTGAAACAAAGTCGTGAACGTTTGTCTGCAGCCTTCTTTCTATTCCAAGAAAATCCACTTCGTCTGATATTGGAGTATGGAAATAGTTGAAATTAAAATACGTCCCAACAACAAATTCTTCGATACTTGCAATCTTTAGTGCATCCCTTGAGATTAGGCCCTGTCTTATCTTTTTTTCTGTCTTGTCTTTGTAATCTGAATATGAAGTTGCAATGAAAAAGGCTCTTTCCAACTTGCGAGATTTTTCTTGAACCTTTACTATGACTGGCCTGTCTATGTCTTTTGGATTTTTGAACAGTTTTGGCAGTCTTATCTTAGCTTTTTGTAGTAAATAGTACTGATTCTTCTTGTGTGAGCGCTCTTCGGCTTGAAAGAGGGCACGATTTCCAAAAAGTGGCACCTTGAATCTATTTTCAACTGCATCATATCCCAAGTATGCAGTAAGGGCTCTATGTGGAACTATGACTGTGTTTTCTGCCCTAAGCTTTGATTGAATCTTGGGGGAAAGCATATCTTTGAATTTGTTTACTATGATTATTTCGTCTGCAATTCTTGAAAATCTCTTGTATGGTACTTCTCTGCCTCTTTGGCATACTACAGACGTCCTAAAGTTTTCATCTTTGGCACCATCCATTATCTCAAGGGCAGAGTGGCTTCCAAGAGTTCCAATGGAAAGATCAGAATACTCTCTTGCTATTTTTTGAATCTCTGATCTTTTGATCATGCAAAATCTATTTTTGGTTGGGTAAAAAAGGGTTCGTTACTTGAGTTCTTCTTTGTCTTTGAACTCTTTTAGCTCTTTTTCTGCTTCGATTCTACCTTTCTCATATTCGCCTTTGGCTTTTCCAAATGTTCGAGCTAACTCGGGAATTTTCTTTGCTCCGAAAATCAATACCCCGATAATTACTACAGCAATTATTACATTTTCATATGCCATGAATGCTCTTAATAGGGCAGATTAAGATTTAAGTGTTCCAATCTGTTTCACACGTCTCTCTGAGAGAAACATGCCTATGAGATACAAGCCTATGAGAGGTCCTGCAACAAACCACATGGTGACTCCACTCCCATCCGGTGTTATTGCAGCTCCTAAAATTACAATTCCAATCACTGCCCACTTTATGTTACGTCGCCAAAACTTTTCATCGACCATTCCTGATGCTGTCACTGCATACATTATGAGCGGCAATTGAAATGATATTCCAAAAGCTAACATAAACTGTAAAACAAATGTGATGAAATCTACAATATTGAGAAATGTGAGCAACCCTGCAGACTGGCCATACTTGTATAGGAATGTCAGGATGTATGGTGTCACAACAACATACGAAAAGATGCAGCCTGCAACAAAAAGACCAATCGCAGGAAGCGTCATTGATTTTATTATTCTAATCTCTTTTCTGTCAAGCGCTGGAGCAAGAAATCCCATGAATTCTCTGACAATGACAGGCATACCAATTGCAATGCCGAGCAAAACTGCAACATAGAACTGGGCAAAAAATGCCTGACCCGGTGCAGTCTGAATCAGCTGAACATATGGAGGAAGTAAGTGATGTTTCATGGAATTAGTAAGCTGGGCTGCCATGTTATCAAACGGACTGAATGTGGGATAATACAGATGCATTCCATCGTATACAATTGGAGTCAGATGAAATCCTAAAATGACAAAAGTGATTATTCCAACCGCAATTACCATCCTGAAGAGTCGCTTTCTTAGCTCCTCAAGATGCCCCATGATTGTCATTGACATATCTCGAGATCTTAGAATTTGTCAAAACCCTATTTATCTACTTGCCGGGTATTGG
>DATFDB010000184.1:0-8683 GCA_035252445.1 Nitrosotalea sp.
CAATAAATAAACGGTTCTCTACACTATTCCAACTAGACCTGCAAGTTCTTTTCTGCATGATGAACCAAGTTCTTCTGCTGCTTTTTCTGGAGTTATTTTATTCAAGAAAACACCATAGCCTCTTTCAAGTCCTGACCAAGAACCAGATTGCGGATAGACTTCGATGTGCCAGTGAATTTGTCTGTTGTTTTTCTTTTCGGGTGAAAGATGAAACACCATGTTGTATGCTGCGTTCTTTGTTGTGTTGGCAAGCCCCCCAAGTGTTGCCCTGAGAATCAATGACAAGTCGTTAATTTCTTTTTGAGTTATCTTGGAAAAACTTGTAGTGTGTTTTTTTGGATATATCCAAAACTCATACGGATGTGACGGAGCCCACGGGCAAAATGCAATAAATCCTTCTGTCTGGAGTATCTGCCTTGGACCACCTGTTTCAGTGCTTACTGTTTGACACATTGGGCATATACCCTTCTCATTTAGAATCTTGTGTGCAGCATCTGCCTCTTGGTCTATAACAGGTGGGATAGTTGAGAATGTAACCACGTTAAGATGCGGGTGCAGTATGGGGCCGCCGGCTTCCTTTCCATGATTTACATATACTGAGACATAGGTAACTCCTCTTTGTGTGTACAGCCATCGGAGTCTATCCTGAATTACAACTAAGACGTTTGACCATTGTTCTACTGGAATGCTAGCAAGTGATTCCTTGTGTTTTTCAGATGCTACAACAACATAGTGATAACCATATGCAGGTTCACTGTAAAGTGGCCTGTCGCTGTAAGAATTTTCGGATGTGGTTGCAACAACTGGATTTTTACTTTCAAAAACTCTAACAGACCAGCCTTCTACATAGTAATCTTCAGTGTCCTGAAGTCTTTGCAACATTCCATCTTTTGCTACAAGTGATAATGCAGAAAGATTTGTCATGGACTCATTTCCCGGACAATAGGGACATTTTTTTGAATCGTTTGCATGCGCATCTTCTTGGGAAACTATAACAAATCTGTCAACGACGTAATCCTTACGAAGATCTCCCATATCTGGTAGATCCAGATCTGCTAATTTAAAACCTTTTCAATGATCGTGAGCATGTAGTTGTGCCAGAGATAAAAATACAAAAACACATTTCTCATTTGAAAACAGTTCCAGAAAAGGTCATGCAGACAATGCGTCTAGAAATTTCATAATTTCCAAATGATCAGGAAAGTCTGCTAGTTTTTCTTTAATCGAGGCCACCAAAAATTTGTACGAACTTCCATAGAGTTCTTTCAGAGCTTCCCGCAAATGAATCGGGTGTTCGTAACAATCAGAGATTGTAGTGTTATATTTTTCTTCAAGAAGTTTTGTAACCTCAGCATATCTCCTAGCGTCTATATCTATGAGAGTTTTTCCAATTGCTAAAGATACAAGGTTTTTCTTTATAGCAAGATCATCGTATGTCATTATCGCAAATCACTTGCTTTCCACATATCACAGGTTTTCCATCAAACTCTTGTCGTTTATACTTGAAATGTTTCATCCAACTCGCGTTCCAAGAAATAACATGCGGTAAATCGGTAAAATCGGTTTGATTTATCAAACATATTCCGGTATGCCATGGTATACTCAATCTACTCCGATACGGCATATTTTGACGCATTCCATAGTCATACCCCTTGATCGTTGATATCATTCCGTTCGTACGGTACGAACAAACCTAGTGCGAATCGATGTCAGCAAGCTATAATCAAAATTACGCTTAAATTGGAACAGAAATTTCCCAAAATTATACATGTCTACAGAATCATTAAGACAAGACCACGCTTTGATTGAAAAAGTACTCAAAGCAATGTGGGCAACAATTCCACTATTACAGAGTGGAAAGACAATCCCAGAACCCATAATATCCCAGGTGATTGATTTTACAAAGAACTTCACCGACCTTTGTCACCATGGAAAGGAAGAAGGGTCTCTATTTCCAGAACTTGAAAAGAAAGGCATGCCAAAGGAAACTGGTCCAATTGCAATAATGTTGATGGAACACGCCTTGACAAGAAAACTTGCTGCCAGAATGGAAGAGTCAGCCAAGACATATGTCAAGACAGGAGATTCAGTCCAGCTTGTTACAGACATGCAAGAGTACATCAATCATCTTGTTCAACACATTTGGAAAGAAAACAATCGGTTATTTGAGATGGCAGAGATGGCACTACGAAATGATGTTGAAAGAATAAACAAAGAACTTTCAAGTGTAGAATCAGAAAAACTCAAGGAAATTGGCAAGACAAGAGAAGCTTACGAAAAGCTCGCTGAAGATCTTGCAAAGCAGTTTCCAATGTCTGAAGGATAAAAACATCGTTGTAAAATAACATATGAAAAACAAAATGATTTTTCGTCATTTTATTCGTGGAAATAAGTGAAGACATATTATACGCAGGTTACAAGCGTTTTTTGCAGACAAAAGGAGTTTATGACTTGGCAGTAAAAAATGGAGACAAGATAAAGGTAGAATACATCGGAAAACTCGATGACGGTTCAATTTTTGACAGTTCAGATAATCATGGCAAGCCGTTAGAATTTGAGGTGGGATCAGGACATGTCATAAAGGGATTTGATAGCGCAGTTTTGGGCATGAACGAGGGAGACGAAAAAGAGTTCAAGATATCTCCTGCTGACGCATACGGTCAACATGACCCAACTCTAATACAAAAAGTTCCGCGAGAGGTATTTCCAAAGGATGCAAAGATTACTGCAGGGCTAGTCTTTGAGGCTGGGCTTCCAACAGGCGAGAGAGTGCCAGCAATGATTTCTGATGTAGATGATAATACAGTAACAGTTGACCTGAACCATCCTCTAGCAGGAAAGGCTCTAAACTTTAAGATAAAACTCAAAGAGATATCGACGTCTAACTGATATTTCCGTTCGAAAAAAACCACTTTTCTAGATTGTGATCGAGTGAGAAAATCAAGGTTTATGTAATATATGGAAAATCCGAAAGATGGAGCGGATTAGAGATTACAGATAATTCCAAAGTCCATATGATCTATGTCTTACTTGATGGGATAGGAGACCTACCTCATCCAGACTTGGGAGGTATGACTCCATTAAAGTATGCTAAGACTCCAAACTTGGATAGACTTGCAAAAAATGGAGCAATAGGGGAGGTTATTTCAGTAGGCAAGGGAATAGCCCCGCAGTCAGACATTGCTGTTTTCAACATGCTAGGCTACAGGTTTGTAAATTCTGAATACGTCGGAAGAGGCGTAATAGAATCAATTGGAATTGGAATTGATTTCAAAAATGGAGACCTTGCATTGCGTGGAAACTTTTCTACGGTTAATGATGAACGAGTTATAACAGACAGAAGGGCCGGAAGGAAGATAGAGAAAGAAGATGCAGTGGCTATTTCTCACGAGTTGGAGCAAAAGATCAAGTTCTCAAACCCAAAGGCGTCGGTTGCTGTCTCCCCAACTATAGGCCACAGAGTCATAGTCAGAATAAGATGTGACGGCGAATCATTATCCCCAGACGTGAGCAACACAGACCCTGCATATGCAAGAATTGACGGCATGGGAGTTGCAAAAGCAGTTGGCGATTATTTGAAAATTGAAAGGTCGCTTCCGTTAAACGAATCTCCAGGAGCAAAACTTTCTGCTTCTCTGATAAATGAATTCACAGATCAGTCTCTTACCATTATGAAAAATAGTGAAGTGAACAAGAGGCGCAGTGCGCAAGGCAAGAAACTTTTAAACTCAATATTGTTACGTGATGCCGGAAACAAATTCCCAGATGTTGTACCAATCAACCAGCTACACGCAATGAAGTTTTCATGCATTGTCGATATGCCTGTTGAGATTGGCATTGCAAATGTTCTCAAGATGCAGACATTTAGTGCCGGCGGTCTTACAGACTATGAAGAAAAGGCAAGGGTTGCAGCAAAGGCAATGGAGACTCAAAATGCCATTTATGTCCACATCAAGGGACCAGATGAGTTTGGCCACGATGGAGATGCTATAGGAAAGATGAAAAACATAGAAGAGATAGATGAGAGGTTTTTTGGTACTTTACTGGGCATCATAGATACCTCAAAGGTGTCAGTTGTGATATCAGGAGATCATTCAACACCTTGCATAAACAAGGGACATAGTGACGATCCTGTTCCAGTATTAATCTCAGGTGATTCTGTCAAAAAAGACGGTACAGTGAGGTTTACCGAAGAGCAGGCAAAGAAAGGCAGCGTAGGATTGCTGGCAGGTGCAGATGTAATCAAGACAGCAATTAGCCTTATCAAATAACAAAGACTGCAATATTTTCAGTTTTTATCATATTAGAGACTTTTTTCTTAAATTCATCAACATCTATTCCGTGATATTCCCCAGTAGAAGTGGCAAGTTTTTCCATGGCTCTTTTCATAATAGAAAGGCAGATCTCATTTTCATCTTTTTGATAATGTACAAGTGCTGCCGCAACAAGGATTATTCCTTGTACAAGATCCTTTTCGCCTTCATATGTTGCCTTCCATACACTTTCAAGAACCTCATGACATTCCCAGAATCTTTCATTATTGAAATAAAATACTGCATCATCTAACGCCTTGTCTTTTTCTATCTTTTCTTCTACAAGATGTCTTGCATGATCAAGATATCCAATCGGTTCCAGTTTCTCAACCAAGAGATCAAGGTGTTCTTTTGCAATAGATACATCAAACTCCAAATATTTTTTTGACACTCGAGTGTCTCGTACAAGAGCATCCAATTCTGCAGTCAAGTCGTCTGCCTTCTTCAGCAGTGTTGGAGCGTCCCGTGGTTGAAAACCGGAATTCTTGAGATGAACCATGAAACGATCCACGTAATACCGATACTGCAATTTCTTAAAATTGTTAGCTATTTCGCCGTTAAGATTTATATGAACTATTAAAAGGACTCACAATACATGTCCATGATTGAAGTAATACGTGATGTGAAGAACCCTCTACTATCAAGAAGAGAGATTACGTGTACATTCAAGGGACTTGCAGGCAAGCTCAAGAGACTTGAAGCTGCAGATATGATATCAAAGCAATTCAAGCTCGAGGGTAAAATTGTAATTCCAATCAATCTCAAAAATGATACTGGCAAGCCATTGCTCTCAGGTACATTTTACGTGTATGAAGACGAAAAATTAGCGAAAGAGCATCTCAAAGCAGCAGTATTCAAGAGAATGGAAAAATCCAAGGCCGATTCAGCAAAGGCAGAGGCAGATGCAGCTGCAAAAACTGAGGCCGCAGCACCAGAAGAAAAACCTGCTGAAGAAAAGAAGGAAGAGACAAAGTAATGGCAGGTAAAAAAGGATCTAGTCCTTCTGTTTACAAATACTACAAAATAAAAGGAGACAAGGCAGAAAAAGCCAAAAAAGAATGCTCTAGATGCGGCAAAGGTGTTTTCATGTCAGATCACAAAGACAGGCGAACGTGTGGCAAGTGTGGTTACACCGAATTTACAAAATAATCAGTACAGTTTCTTTTTTCGTAGTTTAGAAGCTCTTTGTTCTATCTGGTCTAATTTTTGAATCAGAGATGGGGCAATCTGTGTCTTTGCAAGCACGTCAGCAGGAATCTTGACTATATTGCTATCAAGTGCAATGTTTATGGTCGGCAGTTTCTTTTGGATCCAGTTTTTCAGCACTTTGTCTTCCAGTTTATAATCTCTAAATCCTTCTGGAAATTTCTTCGTTATATGCAACAAAAGTGTCTTGTCATCGAAGACAGCGCGTGGCTCAAACAGTCTAGTCGTATCCGCATACATGCTTTCAAAGAGGTTTCCCGATATTTCATCTGAAACGATCTCCATTTTAGATATCCTTTTCATCAATTCCAGATAGTGCAAAAACTCATGCGCCAGTATTGCATGTATTGTGCCTTTTAGACCATAGGCAACAAGCGACGCGGTGATTTGTATTATTATCTCCACTTTTTCATTTACAATTACTGGCAGAGTCCTTGCAAAAAATATGCCATAGTCAAACGACCCAGCAGGTTGAGATATTACTACAGAGGGCTCTATATACGCAAGCGGGAAGTTTATCCCTGATGCTTTTTCTATTCTGCCTATACCCTCAAGTACAATTTTGAATCTATCTACAACTAGCGAATAAACATTGTCAGGTAAAATTCCATTTTTGTGTGCGTCATTTACCTTTAGCAGCGGATCCAATCAAAAAAAGCTTGAATCTGACTATAATAAAACCTTGATATCATTTGATACAGGACCCCCATCCAAGTTACATACTTTCCAATAATTAACGAACTATTTTTTGACTATCCTTTCTTTTTATAATGATCTAATAGCTTTTCAAGAAATAGACTATTATCTAGTCCAGGATTTGCTTTTTTTGCATCGTGTACGGCTTTAAGAAATCGTACAAATGCTTGTTCTTTCACGGTAATTGTCTTGTATTCTTTTCTAGGCAATGATATACGAATACTAGGCCTTTTGATAAATTCTTTGTATAAATTTTATAGAAATTTTTGACATCATTCTCTTTTCAATGGGAATAAAAGTAAACATTGCACGTCCGGGACTAGTGACCCATTCTTTTTAGATATTCAACTTGGCCAGTCATTTCGATTATAGCAGATTCTAGTTTAGAAAAATCCTCTAGCATTTTTTCATCTGCACTTTTCTTGTCCAAGTTGCACTTGATCTTCATCACTGCTTTTGTCATGTCAAAGAGTGTAGGTATCAAATCTGTAACTGAGCCATCTTTTGTTTTTGCCACAAGTTCATTTTGTCTATCAAGTGAACGGCTAGAATCTGCAAATTCATCTCCGACCAACATCTTGTACCAATCACAGAAAATCAGTATAAAACGATTTGTACTGCACCATGAAAATGACAATACATGATCTAGTTTTCCAATTTTGGGAACTATGTTTTGCCGCTAACCTCATCCAAGAATTCCCTGACAGACTCGTAATAAGCAAACTCCCCTAGCATAGTTTTGATTGACTTCACCATTGCGCTTTGTACATTTTTATCAAGATTTCTCTCAAGAACTTTTTTCAGATATCTGGGATTTTCAAGACAATCAAACACATTTGCATTATAGTCATCCTGTAGCTTTGTAATCACTTTATCAAATATTGTAGGCCCCATGCTGAGTAGTGCACTTTCTATTGCAAGCCCAACAAGAATTCGTTTTGGTTTTTTGTCCAAGTTACTAATCAGTGGTCTTGGTTCTATTTCCTCAACCTTTACGCTCTTTCGGTGCTCTTTTCCTGTTACCATTTCAAGGTACTGAAAACTGCAAGATGGATTAGAGCAGTGATAATTTCCCGATCCGTGATCAAACTCAAGAAGTGGTTTTTTACAGTCAGGACATTGAATCTTCATCGGTATCTTAGTACCGTACTAATTATCAAATATTTATTTCTGTATACTGGTCTCAAGCCAGACTATTAAGAAAAATATTTTTTTATGTTTCCAACTTCAATTTTTATCCATTTGCAAAAAATCTGCCAAGTTGCGTCATCAGTACCATCCCATTTGAAAAATGTAAACATCACTCCTGTTGAATTGTCTGAAAAAGGAATAATCCTTAGATATGCAGGAGTCATTAGTTGTTCATCTACTCCAGCATAGATATCAATCAGGCCAGCAATTGGATTGGTTTCATACCTTAGGAAAACTTCACCTATTGGAGTTACTGCTTTTTGTTTACCGTTTACGACAGTCAATTTCTTTACAAATTGTGTGCTCCACTTTGGTAGATTTTCAACATTTGATAAAAATTGAAATACCTTGTCTTTTGATACTGGTACTACACATGTTTCTGTAACAGAATCCAACATTCATAATTTTTTGAGGATTCACTTTAAACCTTATTTTTGTTATGTCTGATTGAAGTTATAAAATTCAAACAATAAAACATAACCTACAGTATCTTGGTTTAGTCAAGATATACAGATTGGGTTATTCAGGCAAAGCCTGATTGTGTTGAACATTTTTGCATTATCCAATTTGACTCCAGTCATATCGGTATTTTTCAAATCAGCTCCAGTGAGATCTCCGTTAGTAAGGTCTACCCCTGACAGGTCTGCTCCTTCAAGCTTTGCTTGGCCAAGCTTGATCCAAGTCATCTTAGAGTTTACAAGGGTCGTACCTGAAAGATTAGAACCCGTAAGGTCTGCAAATGACAAGTTTACATCAGGAAGATCAGATGATGAAAGATTCACACCTTCCATGTTAGCATTAAAGAAATTTGCACCTGCTAGATCAGAGTTTGAAAGATCTGTTCCCTTTAAAATGGCATCAGCAAAGTTAGTCCCATAAAATTTTCCATTTGATAGTTTTGCATTAGACAAATCTGCCCTACTAAGATCTGCACCAGAAAGATCAGAGTTGCTGAGATTTGTTCCAGTAAGTTTTACATCAACCAAACTCTCAAAAGCAAGATTGGCTCCTGATAAATTTGCGTTATCAAGATTTGCACCTGCAAACTTGGCATCTGACAGCATAGCACCGTTGAGGTTTGCATTTTTGAAATTCGTGCCATAAAACTTGGTACCTTGAAGGTTAGCACCTGCAAGGTTTGCACCATATAGATTTGCCCCTGACATGTCAGCACCACTAAGATTGGATTTGGAAAGATCTATTCCTTTTAGTATCGAATCAGAAAGGTCTGCACCACTCAAGTTGACGCCAGAGAGTTTTTTCCCAGACAGGTCACA
>DATFDB010000185.1:0-4193 GCA_035252445.1 Nitrosotalea sp.
AACGCCCTTGTAGTATAGAGAGGATTTGGATAAAATCCAATCCTTGTATAACCCGGTCTAGAATGGGGCCCTGTCACGGCCTCGACGCGAGTTCAAATCCCGCCAAGGGCGCTTACATTTTTCTTTAGAAATCTAAACAAGTGCTTTATCTCAATTTGCTAAATCTAATTTCTCAATTGTTTCATTGAGGATTTCTTGGCTTGCTGCTGCAATAAACGAGATTTTTTTGTCATAACTGAGGTCAGAGTCAAGTGGCTCTAAATTTTTATCAACTATTATACCTCCTGCCTCTGATGCTATGAGGTATCCTGCAGCAACATCTGTAATTCTGAGCTTTCCTCTAAGATCTACAAACAAGTCAACTAGACCGCGAGCAAATATTGCAAGTTCTAGTGCGACGGCACCAAAATGTCTAATGTGGTTTGACGCTGAAATAATGGGTGATAACTTTTGTAAGGAATCAGGTGATATTCCTGATAGATCAAGTCCGACTACAAAATAGAGTGGCTTTTCTTTGTGAACTGTAATTTTCTTTTCATTCATAAAAGCACCATTGCCTTTTGATGCAGAATATAGGTCGCCACTATACAAATCGATAATCACTGCATCAGTAACAGAGCTGAGTCTATCTGATGTGGCAAATGCAAGAGAACAACAAGAAAAGGGGATACCTCTTACAGCATTAGTAGATCCATCTACTGCATCCATTATTATGAAACCCTCAGGATTATCCAAAATCTCTACTCTCCCACATTCTTCTCCTAGAACCACACATGGAAAATTAATTTCTTTTAGATAATCTAAAACTGCTTTTTCTGCTACAATATCTATCCTACGTGATATGTCTCCTCCCGCACCTCTGCCAAAATCTCCTGCCGACTCTTTTGTTCCTGGAAGGTGCTTGACATTGTCATAGACCCTTTTTGCAGCTTCTTCTAAAACCTCAATTTTTTTCACAGATTTTTTATTTCCATTCCTAATTTATTTCAAGTAATCAAGAAAACAGCTCAATGCATAAATAGCAAAAGAAATTGTGCCAATATGTGAGTAGTAAGGACGAGTCCATTTTTAGCAAGGAGGCTTTGATGTCAACAAAGCCAGGTAAAGATATCGTAAAACAAGCGTTATTCAAGAGCAAGGGTTACAAGCAGTTTGATAAATATAAAAAAGAAGCAGAAGAAGAACTCCCTAAATTTACGAAGAGATTTGCAGAAGATCTATTAAGACAAATAAAATCTGACAATACTCCTTACGAGACTCAAGAAAAATTTGCCGCTGAAGTGGGCTCTCATGAGATAATTCTTGAAAAATCCCAAGTAGATCCAGTCAAAAACCGTCTTGAAAACTATGATACATTGCTTGATAGGGTTACAAGAATTCTTAATTCAAATTTTGTAAAAATGACATTTCCCGTTTTCAGTGCTCTTTATGATGCATCATCGCAATATTTTGGTGATACAGATGACACAAAAATGAAGACTGACATAATAGATGGGCACATTATTGCAATCGATCTCAGCGAACCGATGGACAGAATAATGGACAAAGACGAAGATGTGGAATATCTAGATGACTATAAGTTAATGAATCCATACATCTTGCAACTTGCCAGATCCAAGATTGAAAGCGGAGGTCCGCAAGTCCTGGAAGAATTTGAGCGGGGATTCAAAGATGCTAGAGTGGGCCAATATGTCGATTTTAAACTCAAAATGAAACCAAAGAGTATCACTGAAGAAACAATGATTGAGTGTTACAAAAAATATAGAGCAGTCATGGGAACTGCAGGAAAAAACATGGCCCTTGGGCGTCTTCCCCTCGGTGAAATTTTTTATCTTGGAATGGCAAAAGCGGCAGAGTCGGTGGGGTGCGGTAACGAAATAGAAGACTCAATCAAAAACAAGTTTGTCAAAGTACCTTCTTGGCCGCTTTATTATACAATGCTTACAAATAATGTGCAGAAAGGATTTGAGTTTACCATAAAGAAAAGTGAAGTGTATCTAAGCGAAGCACGACTTGCTTTGGAACTCTTACCAGAAAACTTTTCACACCGAGATTTCCTCGAGTTTCTATTTCTTACCGTAGAGCATTACAATTCATTTTGGTTTAACCAACTACAAAAACAAAAACTTTGGTCAGAGTTTACCTCAAAACTTCCCAAGTGATATAAAATGATGTGGTCTGAAAAATATAGGCCAAAAAATCTTCTTGAAATGATTGGCAATGAAGAAGCAAAAGAATCATTTGTCAAGTGGCTTGCTAAGTGGGTTAAAGGAACAAAACCGATCTTACTAGTTGGACCTCCGGGAATTGGAAAGACTACAATAGCTTTACTTGGTGCAAAATATTTTGGATATGACCTGATAAGCCTCAATGCGAGTGATGTTAGAAATAAGCAGCGTCTACAAGATGTACTTAACCCTGTATTGGGAAATGCCGGTCTTCTTGGTAAGATAATGATCTTTGTAGACGAAGTGGATGGAATACATGGCAGATCTGATTTTGGAGGAGTAGGAGCACTAGTAGATATTCTCAAAGAGCCTACGGTTCCAATCGTTTTGGCTGCAAATTCTGACAGTTCAGATAAAATGAAAGACATAAAGAAAACTACGACAACAATAAGGATGAAACCCATTCCTCCTAGGCTGCTGCGATTCTATTTGGAAGCAATTTTACGAAAAGAAGGTGCCTCACTTAAAATTGGAACAATGATAAAATTGGTTCTAGATTCGCGAGGTGATATTAGATCAATTCTAAATTCTGCCCAGGCACTTGTATCTGGCTTTGAACTACAAACTGAAAAATCATTTGAAATAACAGATATCGAGTCTGCAATCAATGCGTTCTTCAAAGCCAAATCGTCAGAAGAAGCGATGGCAATACTTTATTCTCTGCGAATAGATCCTCAGGAAAAGATCAATGCATTTTATTCAAGTGTAATTACAAGTGCGCTCTCAAAAGAGGACATGAAAGAAATGCTTGATGTAATATCCAAGGCTGATATGCTATATGGAAAAATAATGCGAGAGCAGCAGTGGCGACTTTTACGATACTTGGATTCTATACTTGTTAGACTATACAAGAAAGATGTTTCAATCAGATACTCGCAATATAATCTTCCTTGGCCTCTTATAACTCGACTAAGATGGGATGGTAAAGCCATAAAAGAATTGGAAGCAAACCTAGCAAAAAAGATGCATGTTTCTCGAAGCACCTTTGCAACCTTCTATCTTCCATATTTTCTGATGTGCATCAAAAACAAAGCGTTAGAATTAGATCTCAACGAGACTGAAAATGAAATAATCCAAAAGGAGATGGCCATCATAAAATGAGTTGGCGTACTATACCCATGAAATTTCCTGGAACGTGCATAGTTTGCAAGAAAAAAATCGAGGTAAATGAAGTAGTCTTATGGGCAAAAGGGCTAGGAGTCAAGCATCAATCATGCGCGGAGGTAATGGAACTAAAGTGTGCGATCTGTGGTGGGCAAGCAGGATGCCAGCAATGTGAATTCATGGAAGACTGTGACCGAAATAAAGTCTCACAGTTATGCATATGTAAAAAATGCTATAATGAAAAAGAATCATTTGCCCTCTATCAAAAAGCCATCTTGAAACACTATCCAACTCTAAACCTATAGTATTTCATTAATCCGTATTCAACACAAAGTAAAAAGTTAAAATTTACCCCTGCAGGAGTTGAGGTAGATGGCTAACGAGACCACGAAGATTGCTCCTCTAGATCCTGCATTTCATGGAGAATCAAACTATGAAGTAGGGCTTGAAAGTTTGCTTGCTGAGACAAGGGAAAAGGTTAGAAAATTACGATCTGATCCACACACAACTGATGAGATCCTACAGGAAGCAACTGAAAAATTGCAGGTATTGGAGGGTCTATGGGAAAATTACCATATTGGAATGAATGTTTTTAGAAACGCAAAAGGTGGTCGTGACGGTATTCGAGAAGTCAAACCTGAGTAAATTAATATAGGTTAGCAGTGGCTTCTAATTCGAAACATGCACTCTGAAAAATTAAAAAATTTTCTGCAGAGAAGACGACAAGCAGATCAGAGTGGAGGGGAAGAAAGAATTCTCGCTCAGCATGAAAAAGGCAAGCTTACTGCAAGAGAACGAATTGATCTTTTGCTTGATGAAGGAAGTTTTACCGAGATAGATGCTCTTGTGACACACCATTAT
>DATFDB010000186.1:0-7718 GCA_035252445.1 Nitrosotalea sp.
GGAACAAAAAATGAAAGGCAAGGTGTTTATTGTGGGTGCAGGCCCTGGCGATCCAAAACTTATCACACTCAAGGCAGTTGAGGCTATAAAATCGGCAGATGTAGTGTTATACGATAGACTAGTAAGCAAGAAAATAATTTCCATGATTCCAAAAAGCGCTGCAAGTGTTTATGTCGGAAGAGATGTGGGTGACGATTACAAACATCAAGACACAACAAACAAGTTGATGGTAAAATATGCCAAAGCGAAGAGAAACGTTGTAAGACTAAAGGGTGGAGACCCGTTCATGTTTGGACGGGGAGGAGAAGAAGCAGAATTTCTACGAGAGCATGGTGTCAAGTATGAGATAATTCCTGGAATAACATCTGGAATTGGTTCTGCAGAATATTCAGGAATTCCGTTAACCCACAGGGACTATGCCTCGTCTGTTGTTTTTGTAACAGGCCATGAAGATGCAAAAAAAACTCAGGGAACAGTAAACTGGAAAAAACTTGCAAAATCTGTAGACACTATTGTAATCATGATGGGACTGTCAAGGCTTGAGATAATTTCAAAAAATCTAATCAGTGGAGGACTTGCCAAAAACACTCCTGTTGCAGTAATTCAGAATGGCACTACCGAAGATCACAAGATGCTAAAGGGAACTCTGGTAAACATTGCAAAGAAGGTAAAAGACGCAAAGGTAAGACCTCCATCTATAATTATAATAGGCAAAGTTGTCTCTCTCTCAGATAAGATAGGGTGGCGAAAGTGATACAGGGAAAAATTATAGCAATCACAAGATCAAAAGAAGATTCTGAAGAGTTTGTCCAGCTAATTACAAGAGAAAAGGCACAGGCCATGCCACTTCCAACAATAGAACTTGTCAGCAAAGGAGATGGAATGGTAGATGAGTTTTTAGATGCAATAAAAAAAGATGACCCAGACTTTTCCGTTTTTATGAGCTCAAAAGCAGTAAAATTGTTGTTTGACACTGCAAAAAAGATCTCAAAATATGAAAAACTACAGCTGGCAGTTGCAAATACAACTGTGATTGCAGTCGGGCCAAAAACAAAGGCTGCACTTGAAGCGGAAGGAATACGCGTGGCCCATGTCCCAGAAAGGTTCTCGTCTGTTGGTGTTGGCGAAGTCTTTACACGTCTAAATGCAGAAGACAAAAAAGTAATTGTACCACGAAGCGGCGCCTCTACTACATTTCTAGCTCAGCTGCTTGAAAAGATAGGGCTCAAGGTAAAAGAAATCTACCTGTATGATGTCAAGTCACACAGCGACCTTGCGCAATGGATAGAATTCAAGCAACTGTTTTTGGCAAACAAGATTGATGGTGTGGTGTTTACAAGTGCATCTTCTGTCAGGGCATTTTTTGACATAATGCTTGGTGACATGGACAAACAAACACTGAAAAATAATTTGGAGAAAACTACTGTAGTATCAATAGGTCCGTTTACTGCAGACGAGCTGAAAAAATTTGAAATAAATTCGATCACTGCAAATGTACACACTGTACCAGGTGCAGTGGAGACGATCAAAAACTGTCTTTGCTGATCTATGATTATTTCATTTTCCAAATCTTATTCCAAGTCTTTAGAATGACATCTTAGCTTGACCTAAGAGAATTTGTTTTTTACATCAATTGATCTGTGTTTTTCTGTAATTTAGCTTGGCCTACTCCGCTGTACGAGTATGAACCAGTGTGTAACTTTTTTATAACATAACAGAGCTATGCAAAGCATGACAACTGAGAACCTCAATATGGATTATACTAAATATGATTTCAAAGACTCGACCGAGATGTATGTTTTTACAAGCAAGAAAGGTCTGTCAAAAGAAGTAGTTGAAGAAATTAGCAAACTGAAAAATGAGCCACAATGGATGCTTGACTTTAGACTTAGATCATATGAAATCTTTATGAAAAAACCCATGCCAAACTGGGGAGCAGACCTGAAAATAATTGACTTTAACAATATCTACTATTATGCCAAGGCTTCTGAAAAAACAGAAAAAGACTGGGACAGCGTTCCAGCCGAAGTCAAGGCAACATTTGACAAGCTTGGAATTCCAGAGGCCGAAAAGAAATTCCTTGCAGGAGTAGGTGCCCAGTACGAGTCTGAAGTTGTATACCACAACCTACGGGAAGATCTAGCAAAACAAGGAGTGCTGTTCCTTGATACAGACACTGCTCTAAAAGAGCACCCTGAAATTCTCAAAAAATATTTTGGTAAAATAATTCCTCCGGAGGACAACAAGTTTGCTGCACTAAACAGCGCAGTCTGGAGTGGTGGATCATTTATCTATGTGCCAAAGGGAGTGAAGGTAGACCTTCCACTGCAGGCATACTTTAGAATCAACAAAGAAAACATTGGACAATTTGAAAGAACTTTGATAATTGCAGATGAAGGTGCAGAGGTCCACTACATCGAAGGATGTACTGCCCCCGTATACTCTTCAGAATCATTACACTCTGCAGTAGTAGAATTGATTGCAATGAAGGGTGCCAAGCTCAGATATACTACAATCCAAAACTGGAGCAATGACGTTTACAATCTAGTAACAAAGAGAGCGTATGCATACGAAGGTGCAAGAGTTGAATGGATTGACGGCAACATTGGAAGTCGTGTCACCATGAAATATCCTGGAATCTACCTCCTAGGACAGAGAGCACACGGAGAGACACTATCGATTGCATTTGCAGGAAAGAACCAGCACCAAGACACTGGCGCAAAAATGGTTCACCTTGCATCAAATACAACATCAAGAACTACTTCAAAATCAGTTAGCAAAAGCAACGGCAGAACGACATACCGAGGATTACTGCACGTTGCAAAAGGCGCAACAAACGTCAAGGCATCAGTAAGGTGTGATGCGCTATTGCTTGACGATACATCAAAGACCGATACATATCCATACATGGAGATTAACCAAGAAGATGCAACAATTACCCACGAGGCAACAGTTGGAAAAATAGGCGACGAGCAAATATTTTATCTCATGACAAGAGGATTTACTGAGGAAGAAGCATTAACACTAATCGTGAACGGATTCATCGAGCCATTTACAAAGGAGCTCCCGATGGAATACGCAGTAGAGCTCAACAGGCTAATCAAGCTTGAAATGGACGGCTCAGTCGGCTAACCGACTAGCAAAAAACACTAGATAGCCATGTCTTCTTTTATCTTGTCAAAGCTTGGTGCAAACCATCTAGATGAGATATCAGAGGCCAACAACGACCCAGCATGGCTAAGAGAGTACAGGAAGAATTCCTTTTCAATTTATGAAAAACTTCCAGCCGAGGTCTCTCCACTTTACAACAAGTATTCTGATGCCAACAGGATGGATTCATCACAAGTTACATTTTCCCTAAGCTCTGACACTACACTGCCTGATTTTGTAAAAGACAGATTGTCTGAAATTTTAGATAGTCCTAGCATAATTCAGATCGGAACAAACATCTCAAAGATAAACTTGCCATCTGAACTCAAATCAAAGGGAGTGGTTATCTGCTCCATATATGATGCGATAAAGGAGCATGAGGACAAGATAAAAAAAGCATTTGAAAAAATTGATGCAAACCGAGACAAGTATGTAGCGCTAAACAACGCATTTTTCAATTCTGGAATTTTTATCTATATCCCAAAAAATGTTCTACTTGAAAAGCCAATACATATCATATCATCACTTGCACTTGACCAGACATCTACAATATCAAGAAACATTGTAATCTGCGAAGAAAACAGCAGCGCATCTATTGTACAAGAGATCTATGCGCCAAAATCTGAAAAACAGCAAGCCTACCTTGAGGTTTTAGATACTACTGTTAACCCAAATAGCGCTCTTGAACTTGTGACGCTCCAAGCAATGGATGAAAATGCAGTAAACTTTTCGTCAAGGAACGCACACATTTCACAGGATGCAAGGATGAACTGGTATCTTGGATTATTTGGCTCTCATCTTTCAAGATACAAAGTTGATAATAATCTCAATGGAACCGGGGCTACCGCCCATGATACAGAAGTAGTGTTTGGAAACAAGAACCAGTCATTTGACTTGGCCTCAAACCTAATACACAACTCGCCTTCCACAATTGGTAGAGTACTTGAAAAGTCGGTTCTCAAGGATACATCAAAATCTCTCTTTAAGGGAATGATCCGAATTGAAAAAGGCGCGGCTCACTCCGAATCTTATCTTGCTGGGCATTCAATACTGCTTGACAAGGGCGCAAAATCTGATTCTATCCCAGGGCTTGAAATTTTAACAAATGATGTCAAGGCAACCCACTCTGCATCTGTTGCACAAATGGACGAAGAACAGTTGTTTTATCTTGCAACCCGGTGCCTGAGCAAGTCTGAAGCCCAAAAGATCATAGTAGAAGGCTTTCTTGAACCGCTATCAAGAAAAATGTCATACCAGATTAGGGCATGGATTAGTTATCTAATTGAATCAAAGTGGCTTGGCAGAGACCTTAAGATAAAAACGGATGAACAACTCAAGTCATTACTTGAGGTAGAAGAGACAAGATACAGAGAGACTGACATCTTTGGAAGTCACTACAAGTATAGGTGAGACTGTTGTCCGAATGGGTCAAGGTATGTGGAACAGATGAGTTGAAAAAAGGAGACATGATAGACTTTGATTATGATGATAAAAAAATTCTTGTAGCAAACATAAACGGTAAAGTATACGCAACAGACAGAATATGCACCCATGCTGATGCAGATCTTGCAACAGGAATTCTAAGTGAAGAAGGCGTTACGTGTCCTTTGCATCTTTCCACGTTTAATCTTGCTACTGGAGTTCCTCAAAACCTCCCAGCTGAGATACCGCTGAAAACCTACAATGTTAAAATAGAACAAAACGAAATCTATGTTGAGGTAGAATAATTTGCAAACAAGTATGATAAATATTGAAAATATTAGAAATGATTTCCCTATTCTAAAACGCAAGGTTCACAAAGACAAGGCACTGGTTTACTTTGACAACGCAGCAACAACACAAAAGCCTATTCAGGTAATTGATGCCATAAGCAATTACTATCTGAACTACAACTCCAACATACACAGGGCAGTGCACGAGCTTGCAGAAGAGGCCACTGCAGCATACGAATCTACGAGAGACAAGATTACAAAATTCATTAATGCAAAGAATCGTGAAGAGATAGTCTTTGTCAGGGGCACCACCGAAGCAATCAATCTGGTTGCGTATACCTGGGGGAGACAAAATGTCGAAAAAGACGATATCATAGTTACAACGGAATACGAACATCACAGCAACATTGTTCCATGGCAATTGCTAACAAAAGAAAAGGGCGCAAAACTAGAATACATTGGAGTCGATGACAATGGCGAACTCTTGCTTGAGCAACTAGACAAATATCTGGAAACTGGAAAAGTAAAACTTGTTACATTCAGTCAGATGTCAAACGTACTTGGTACCATCACCGATTCTGAAGAAATTATCAGACGTTGCAAGAGGAAAGGTGTAAAGGTTCTAGTTGATGGTGCACAGTCTGTCCCACACCTAAAGGTAGATCTACAAAAATTAGACTGTGACTTTTTTGCATTCTCGGCTCACAAGATGTTGGGTCCAACAGGTGTCGGTGTACTCTGGGCAAGAAAGGAATTGCTTGAAAACATGGTCCCATTCAATGGTGGGGGAGACATGATTCGAGAGGTCCATAAATACGAGACCTCATGGAACGACTTGCCATACAAATTTGAGGCGGGAACTCCAAACATTGCAGACGTGATTGGATTTGGGGCTGCAATTGATTACCTTGAAAAAATTGGAATGGACAAGGTCAGAGAGCACGAAGTTGAGATAACAAAATATGCGTTAGACAAACTTTCTCAGGTAAAGGGCGTGAAAATCTATGGCCCAATGAGTGCTGCAAAACGCGGGGGCGTGATATCATTTAACTTGGGAGATATTCATCCGCATGATCTTGCAACAATAATTGATGAAGATGGAATTGCAATCCGTTCAGGACACCATTGTGCACAAGTGTTGATGGAAAGACTTGATGTTTCCGCAACTTCCCGCGCAAGCTTTTATATCTATAATACAAAGGACGAGGTAGATGCATTCATCAAGTCACTCTACAGAGCAAAGGAGTTATTCAAGATTTGAGTAGCGCAGACATTTATCGAGAAATAATACTTGATTACTATAGAAATCCAAGAAACTATGGAAAGCTGCCAAATCCAGATGTTGCCCAGAGGGACAGCAATCCTCTGTGTGGTGACGAGCTTGAGATGCACCTTAGCATAAAAGACAACAAGGTAGCAGATGTCAAGTTTACTGGAAAGGGATGTGCCATAAGCCAAGCAAGTGCATCTATGCTTACAGAACTCATAATGGGAAAGGACTTTGAGGCCGTAAAGAAACTCTCAAAAGAAGATATACTTGACAACCTTGGTCTGCATGACCTTGGGCCGGCCAGGATAAAATGCGCGTTGCTGTCACTCAAAGTTCTAAAATCCGGTCTGTATTCTTATCTCTCAGAGAAACTAAAAGATACTGCATCTGCAGACAAGATAAAAGAAGAAGCATCGGGTCTCTATTGATTTGACCCCGCAAACAGAGGCAATACCGCTTAAGATAAGGAAGATAATTTTTGAAAAGTTCAACGACTCGGACCTGAGATTCACAAATGACGAGATCTTTGAGTTGTTAAAAGGCGAGGGACTAGACAACTCTCTTACAATTGATGACATGGAACCATATTTCAAACAGCTGCACGATGAGGGACTGATAAGGCCAATTGCGCAGAACTTTACCACGCAGTGGTTTAAGATCTTCGACGTTATAGAAAAGCACAACTGCAAGTCTTGCAACCAGCAAGTCTATCTGGGAAAACTAGAACCACAAGTATGCACAAACCCGCAATGCAAGGCATCTATTTAGATCTGTATCTTGCAGCGGCCTCTTCCAATGCCTGAATCATTGGAAGTTTTACACCTGTCAAATACAATACCAGTGCACCGCCTGCTGTACTGATGTGATTTATCTTCTCTGCCAGTCCGTATCTTTTGAGTGCGGCAGTAAGGTGGCCTCCACTTACTATGGTAGTAGCAAAGGAGTTTGCCACTCCTTTGAGGAGTTCTTCTGTTCCAAACTTGAAATTCTCGTTTTCAAAAAATCCTGCAGGACCGCTCATGAATACAGTTCCTGCACTTTGGATTGATTTTAGGTAATATTCTACCGTCTTTGGACCAAGGTCAAATACAGAGTCCCCCTTTACAAGTTCGCGTACATCAATCTCGACTCTTTTTCTGTCCTTTTCCACTGCAATATCGACTGGGACAGAAAAGACATCTGGATATTCTCCAATAAGTGAATGGGCCTTTTGCACTACCTCTTCTTCACGCTTGATTCCAAGTGGAAACTTGATTCTTCCCTGCGCCCTCAAAAACACGTTTGCTATAACTCCGGTAAGTAACACTTGGTCAGCTCGTCCATTTTGAATTAATTCCTTTATTGCCTCAAGCCTGTCTATCACCTTTGATCCGCCAAGAACAACAACATGTGGGCCTTTTGCTACTGTCAATATCTCATCTAGTTTTTTTACTTCACGTTCAACTAGCCTACCAGCACACGCTGGAAGAACATGGGCAAATCCTATGATTGACGGATGTGCCCTGTGCGAGCTTGGAAAAGAATCTAGGACACACAAGTCAAATAATTTTGAAAGACGTTTTACCATTATTGTCTTTGATGCATCA
>DATFDB010000187.1:0-27144 GCA_035252445.1 Nitrosotalea sp.
CGGGGGTCGCCTAGCCTGGTAGGGCGTGGGATTGCTAATCCCATGTCCGCAAGGACCCGTGGGTTCAAATCCCACTCCCCGCGCTTTTACTTTTTATGATGATATGTCATGAAGAAAATTCAAAATCCTATGCAGTGATTAAATTTGTCAGTCCTTCAAAATGGTACACTGATTTAGAATTGGACAGATTCCGTTTACAGAACAATATTAGCATATTTGTATTAATAATGTGAAGATGGAATTTATGTGAGAAATCTCCTTTCGATACTCATTGCTGTAATTCTTTGTATACTGATTCTGGTTCCAGCTAACTTTAATGCCCTTGCAACATCGGCATCACAAGATAACCAAGCCGCAAATGCTTCATCAAACGGGCAGGATAACAATGGCAAAGCAATAGGCAACCCTCACAACAAGTCAGTATGGTGTACTTTATACAACGAGGATCTTGGCGAGATATCAGAGGGCAGCTTACTTGCATACCTTCATTTTTGTGTAAAAGGTGTTTCATCACATAGATCAGAAAACCCGCACCCTCCTCCAAAGGTTCCTATTCCCTCTCCAGTATCCTTTGATATTTCCTCAAATGTCATTCCAATATACTTTGATACTTTTTCAAACATCATTCCAGTATCTTTTGTAGATCAAAGCATTAGCACCCCAACTATAACGCAGATAAACAACGACCCGTCAGCTCCTAACGGCACAAAAAGAACCCAGAGTGAGGTCAGCATAGCTGTATCAGGCAACAACGTTGTCGCCGGATATAACGACAATCAGGACCCAAACACATCCACATATTCAGGATACTCATATTCAAATGATGGAGGAAAGACATGGACAGACGGTGGAGGAATCCTGCCAAACCCAGGCGATTTTGATGCCAATGACCCATCTTTGGCAGCTGATTCCAAAGGTAACTTTTATTTTTCAATGCTTGTGGAAAATGGTACATTTACCAAAGTTGGCGTGGCAAAATCAACTGACGGTGGCAAGACCTTCAGCAATCCAGTTATAGTGGATTCCATAAATGCTTCTGCCACCCCAGCATTTCTTGACAAGGATTACATTGGTGTTGGAAAAAATCCCGCAAACCCATCACAGGATATCATTCACATAACATATACTAGGTTTACAACGTCTGCAGCCGAGATTGTATACAAGAGATCCCTTGATGGCGGAAAAACATGGCAAGACTCTTGCACACTAAACCCTGGAGGCGATGCGGAGGGTGCAATGCCAGTGACAGACCCGACAGGAAAGACAGTATACGTCTTCTATCAGGACTTTCTTACAAGCAAGATAGTTGGCTGGAAGAATACAAATGCTGGAGCTGGATGCAACTGGACACGAGTTACTAATGTAGGTGTATTTCACTCGCTTACGGTACACAATGTCTGCGGGGGAGAGTTTGGAGTATGGAACGGCAACCACAGAGCGACTGATATCCCAGTTGAAGCTGTTGGACCAAACGGAAACATATACGTAACTTGGAACGACTCTCCAGACGGAGGCAAGACCACCCAGATTGTACTTTACAGGTCGCAGGATGGCGGAAATACATGGACTGGGCCCCAGACATTTAATCCCACACCGGGCAGGGACCAGTTTGAGCCATGGATTGCTGTTGCCCCAAATGGAAAGATAACCATGATATTTTATGACAGGGTCAATGATCCTGCCAACCTCAAGATGGATCTGTATGCTGCGTCTTCAACCGACAATGGAACAACATGGCAGCCAAACCAGAGGATAACTCCGTCATCGTTCTCTTGGGGAACACTTGACCCACCGTCTGACCCCTATTTCTTTTCCTGCTATTTTATCGGTGATTACCAGTCGATTGCCTTTGATAGCAACAATGTTGCCCACATTGCATGGTCGGACGGCCGCGTAATTGCATCTGATGGCACGCCTGACCCGAATGTCTTTTATGCGCATCTTGTACCTGCCTCTGTATCTTCTATCCCACAAAACCTGCAAGCAACTACGAGCGATGCCCAAGTCTCACTGTCCTGGACTGCACCAATTAACAACGGCGGATCCACAATAACTGGATACAAGATATACAGGTCCACCAGTTCTGGAACAGAATCATTTCTTATTGCGGTTGGAAATGTTACTTCCTATACAGATACAGGACTGACTAACGGTATCACATACTACTACAAGGTAACAGCTGTCAATTCTGTTGGTGAGTCTGCACAATCAAATGAGGCAAACGCAATACCAGTTACTGTACCACCGCCACCAACCAGTCTTGCAGCTACGGCAGTGTCATCATCACAAATTAACTTGAACTGGTCTGCACCGTCTGGAAACGGTGGAGCTGCAATAATAGGATACAAGATAGAAAGATCAAACGATACTGGAACTACTTGGAATGGAATAGTGCCAAACACAAATTCAACATCGACTGCATTCTCTGATACTGGCCTTGCATCAAATACTCAATATGAATACAGAGTCTCTGCAATAAACTCTGTAGGTACAGGCCAGCCATCAAATACCGTATCTGCGACAACAAAACAAATCATTACTACATCAACCCTGACAATCAATTCGCAGGACAGTTCTGGCAACGCCCTAACTGGATTTCACACTGAACTTTACGCACAAAATGGTACCCAGATAGCCGATGGGTTTACTCCATACAATTTCACATTGAACAATGGCCAAAGCTATACCGTAAGTGTTGATGACTTTGGCAAGTACAAGTTTGACCACTGGAAAGATACGGGATCTACAAATTCCAACTATACAATATCAATATCATCAAATGAAATCTTGACTGCAGTATATGCTACTGCACCACAACCGCCAACCAGTCTTGCAGCAAAAACAGTGTCATCATCACAAATTAACTTGAGCTGGACTGCTCCAACTGACAACGGCGGAGCTACAATAACAGGATATGATGTATATCGCGGCACTACATCTGGTAGTGAGACACTGCTTGTCAAGATAGCAAATGTCACATCGTATAACGATATTGCAGCAACTGCCGGTCAGACATACTACTACAAGGTGGCAGCCATCAATTTCGTGGGCAAGTCAGCACTATCAAATGAGGCAAGTGCAACTACATTTTCCATTACGAAAGTACAATCAGGACTTGTTGTCTCTGACTCGCTTACAACTGGCAACACTAGCGATTTGACATTAGGAGGTACTGCAACCAAATACAATTACTATGAAGACTCACAGGGATTGCATATTGGCGTCCAGTCTCCATCAAGTGGTAATTGGGTTAACTATTATGCAGATACACCACAAGGAGACGGATTACTTTATCATGTACTTATGACGATCCCTCAAAATTCAATACCGGATGGCGTGTTCAATCCTAGTCTGTATGTGGAAGGCTCAGATTTTATTCCTCATGTAGGTTGTGGGGGATACGCAGATAGCACTGGTTACTATTGGGCTGTCGGACAATCATATGATGCCGGCAAGACATACACAATGTTGTATATATCAAACCCAAGTAGCTTGCCGCACACTCAAGACTGTACCATAATAACTAATGGAGATAACTACCTCAAGGTCTACATTGGAGGCAAACTTGTATATTCGAATTCTTCTATGAGTCTGAAACTATCAAGACCTTTTGTTACATTTGTTCAAGATGATACTTCATCTGCGGTCGCAATGAATTACGCAACTTTTAGCAACTATTACATAACAACAGATGAAAAGATCCAAGTCACTAACATTCCATCAAATGCTGTAACTGCAAGTTTGGTAGACTCTACAGGAAAAACTCTTGCAAGCTCGTCTGTAACAGCTGGTGCTGCTACATTAAATGTGGGCATGTATGACTTTCCATTATCTGCAAACATCAACATTTATGACTCAAATAATGCACTGATTGCATCTGGCCCTGCAAGCATATACGGCGGAGATGTATTCTCTGTAACCCACTAGCCGGGAACCTGCCCGTACCACACGGTCAATAATGGTATGTTATGACAAACCCCACCTGCACTTTTTCCTGCTGTCTATCTTTTGTGTAGGGGAAGCCCAAGTGTAAAATTTCTTCATATTGAAGTTACAAAATGCTTATAGGCACTACCTATGCTTTCTGCGATCTGGACTTAGACTTAATAAACCGAATTTTGAGATTCACATCAATAATGGTACGGAGAAAAACAGTAAAACCAAGAGCAAGCGGTCCAAAGAACATTACGACAGGGTTATGTCCGAAATGCGGAACAATAGGTAAGATATTGATTATAGGTGTGATTGGCAGCGAGAAAGGCAAATGCCAAGCATGCAACGGCGAATTCGACCTGTAGCAAAAATACTGACAAAACCCTCAAAAAAATAAACTATCAATTTTTAAGATCAGATCTAGCGCAGAGTGGGATGTATGGCAGAGGGAGCAGAAGAGTCCATTTACGAGCGAGTAGCCAGACTAGAAGATGAGGTTGCTATGCTGCGACACGAAGTGGATATCATAAAGGGCACCATGAGAAATAAAATTGTAAGATACGAACACAGATTAATCAAGAAAGGAACTGACGTCAAATCAATTATTGACTAACTCTCTCTTTGATGCTTCTTATCAAATCCAAGACATAATCTACATCATCTGCTTCAGGTGCTAGCTCTAGATATTTTTCAAGAGACCTTATTGCAAGATCATTTTGAAGCAGCCTTGACTGTACGACTCCCTTGTCTCTTATCTCCTCTGGATCATCAGGCAGCAAACCCAAAACCATGTTTATGCAATGCATGGCCATTTTGTAATTAAAAGACTGCATGTAAGAGTTTTTGAGATTTCTTAAAATGCGGACAAGAATGTTTTCGGGTTCTATCTCGTTTAGATATTCTGGATTGAACTGGACTCCATTACCATAGGTATTGTCAAGTATCTCCTGCAGATCGTCAACATCTAGCAATGCACCTCCATTGAATGGATCTAGTATCATCTCTTCTGAATATTTCACCAAAAAATGTCCTGGAAAGCCAACAGGTCTTAAATCCAATCCAATGTAATTTCCAAGTTGGATGTAAATTATTGACAGAGTGATTGGTATCCCAGTTTTTTTCTCAATTACAATGTTTAGAAAATTATTTCTTGGGTTATAGTAATCGTCGCGGTTTCCATCAAAGCCAAGAGTATCAAACATGTACTCATTTAACATGGAGATCAAATACGTGGGATTTTTCACATCTGAAATAGAGTTTCGTAACTCCTCTCCAATGGAATTTAGTTTATTGATGTATAATGTCAGTACAAGATCAGGAAACTCAAGAACTTGGGCAAGTTTTAGGCACTTTTCCACCAATGTGTATCTGGGATTTTTTGCATAAGAAATCCATTCTTCTACAAATGGATCAAAATCACTCATATTCTTGCAAGGTAACTTTCAGGGTTTTTGAGCTCTCTTGTTGTAGGGGGATTTTCAATCAGTGTTTTGTATGCATTTTTGCCAACCTTGCCTGTTACATATTCTGTAAAATCCATTCCCATGCTTTTTCTTATCTGATATGCTGAGATGTCGGTATTTGCAAACGTGACAAGATAGTTGTGAAAGTCTTGGTCATCCTTTAGTATATTTCTGACTGCAAACTCCGCCATTCCCTCCATTATTGTAAATGCAGCATGATGTGTCTGTATTGGCTTGAGCCATCTCTGATAGACATCAAGCAACTCTGGTATGAATTCAAGAATTTTTGGATCAACTGAGACCTTGTTAAAAGTCATCACGTCAGGACCAAGCACTCTGACAATAAAGTTGTCAGGATTTAAAGTGAAAAAGAGATTTGCTCTCTGTGCTATTGGGTATTCATCTGGTACTGGAGGTAGCTGTAGATATTCGTAAAGGCCTTTGATCTTGGTGCTATCTAGTGATAAAATTATGTTTGCAAGCTCTTCATTTATCTCGTTTACTTGGATTACAGCATTCTTGTTTGTTTCATAGAGATTTTTTTGTATGGAGTGAACCTGCTCTTCCAGTATTGTCATCTTCAGAGCTCCTTGATAGCCTGAATTTACTTGGTTAAAGTTTGACTCGTAAGGAGGTCCTTGCTTGTGCAAAATTATTTGAGGATAACTTGCAAGGACAAACCTGTTTAGGTATATTGTTGATTCATAAAAGTCACCGTAGGTTGTGGATATTTGGGAGATGTATCCCTTGGCGTATGTAGAATAGACAAGAAACTGCTGAGTATTGCTCTTTGCAAGAGATGATATCTTGTCTGTATTTTCTTGGGCTAGTGCAGTAAAGAGTTCATCTACAAACGCTACAGAGTTTTTTGCTGGAAACACCTTGCGGCCCTTTAGGCGCTTGAACTCTACCAAATCAGGAAACTCTATCTTGGTATTTGAAACCTCAATTCCTGTAAACTGGGCTACTTTATGGGAGCTATCTGAGAAAAGCCTCTCAGATATGGTCTTGATATCATCAAAAGTTATCTTTGAAGCAAAGACTTCAGCAGCCTTTGACTGGGATTCCTTTATTGTATTCTCTTCAGTTAGCTCAACTGAGATCTGGTCTAAAAGGGCAAATGCAAACTCTTCAAACTCGTCCATTCCAAGTTTGATTATCTGAACTAATTTAACATTAACTTTGGCATTAAACATGATAAAAAATCAAAAAAGATGCCAAAGTTGGCAGAAATACCCGAAAATGCTTTTGAAATTTTGAGGTTCTGAATCAACTATTTGCCTGCATTTTTACGACAAATTTGATTGAATTATTTCCAAATTTGTAGTTTTATTGTAAAATATTTTTTCTACTCGGGCGTATGAGGAGATTAAATTCTTTCATGTCTTATCAAACCTGAAAAAAATTACGCTCAAAACTAGAGGTTGAGAAGATTTTAGTTGACTGTAAGGAGAGTCTGTTCGCCTATGCAGAAATATTCATCCCTTAGCAAGAAAAAAGTCCATGTCAAATAAAATTAGAACATCAGGTTTTGCTATGTCAATTTATGGAATCATGATATTTTCTTTAATCACATTAGTCGGTGTAAACTTTGCATATGCACAAACAGATACCACTGCCAACAAGTTTTATGAACCAGAAACAGCTGCATTAACTGCTTTTGCAAGTTCAGTTGCAGGTGCTGCCCCTAAAATAATTGCGGCTGGAGTACTTTTAGCAATAGGCCTTGCAGCTGGAAAAGTAATAGGCAGAATAGTAGAAAAGACCGCACGAAAAATAATGCAAAAAGCAAACGTGGAAAACATTTCTGATGTTCATATGGTAGAGGAAACAATTGGTAAGTTTGATTCTGTGCGCCTTATTTCTTCAACAATCAAGTGGTTTGTTTATCTATTTTTCGTAGTTGCTGCAATCAACGCATTACAGTTAGAACAGCTGACAACAGCAATGACATCATTATGGCTTTGGATTCCAAACCTATTGGCTTTTGTACTGATTGTTCTCATAGGCTCAATTATTGCAAATTATGTAATCAAGTGGGTAAACCATGAATTAATGGTAAGACATTATGGTGGAACAAGATATGTTGGAGTTGGAGTAAAGACTGTAGTTTACAGCATTGTCTTTGCAGTAGGTCTGACACAGATTGGAATAGGTCAATCTGTAATACCGACACTTGTATCTGCATTCTCATGGAGCATTGCAATTGCCATCGGTGCAGCAATTGCAGTAGGGCTTGGCTTTACCCTAAAAGATGTACTTCCTGCAGCAATTGCAGGCGCGTCAACCCAAAGGACAGTATTCAAGGTTGGTCAAAAGATCAAGGTAGGAGATGTATCTGGAACCATTACTGCTGTTGAATTATTGCACATAATTGTGGCAAACGAGAAAAATGAAAGCGTAGTAATCCCAACAAAAGAGCTCATGCACAAGCAGGTTACTATATTGCACAAGCCAAGCAAAGACATGCTTACTGTATAAAGCTGGACAAGACATATCTTTCTCTTTTAACAATAATACGTAATGCAATCAAGCTGTTCCAATCTTGACTTTGATGCCATCAAAAACTCTTTTCTGTTTTATAAAACCATAACCAGTCAATACAATGACCCAAAGGTATTGCAAGCTGTCAGAGAGTTGATACCAAAAGATGTGCTGGAAGGAGACACGGTACCGTCTATTTTCAAGTGGTTCAAAAGTTTCATGACTTGGACTCCAAACCAAATCCCGTGTGATAGATGCAATGATTCAAACCTTATGCAAGTCAAAATACAGAAAGGAAGTACATGGCAGGTGCGCAAGACCGAAGTTCACACATGTACCAGATGCGGCGCAGAAAAAATAATTCCAAGATACAGTGATGTACTGAAAATCGCTGAGACTAGGTATGGAAGATGCGGCGAATGGTCCATACTGTTTGGCGCAGTTTTAAACTCTGTATCTATAAAATCAAGAATTGCATACGATTACCTTGATCATTGCTGGAATGAGTTATTTCTTGATGGAAAATGGTTTCACGCAGATTCCACGTTTGAATATCCCCATTCGTTTGACAATCCGCATTATTATGAGAAAAACTGGAAGAAACAATACGTCTATGTTATTGCATTCTCTCAAGATGAAATAGAAGACGTCACAAATAGATACACTGAACAATTGGATGCAGTTCTATCAAGGAGAAACAGCTTGGGAAGATTTGAAAATATCAACATTGGTTCTGTATACGAACTTCAAAACTTGTACAAGACTGTACCGTCATTGTATGCCTGATTCTGTATCTGCAAATCATTGTGGTGATACTGTGACTCGATTTTTTGGACCAAAAAACATGGATGCGATAATTATTCCAGCACATATCTCAATTGCTGTAAAACTGTAAAATGGTAATGCGTAGTTTATGGTAAAAAACACTGCACCAATAATTGTCCCTGCTGCCACAGACATGTTTCTTAGTACGTCATACATTGCAAACAATACTGGTCTTTTTTCTCGCGAAGTCATCTCTATTTGAAGTGCTTCATGTGTGGGGCCATAGATTACCCCAGTTGCAATCATTGCAAGAAGGATTCCAAGTATGCCCCAAAATGAATGCTCAAGCATAAGAAATGCTGAGAGCGGTGCAGTTGTAACAACTGACACCAACAAAACTTTTCTCTTGTCAAATCTATCTGAAACAATTCCAAGCGGAGTCCTGATAATGTTTGCAAAAACAAGCTGCAGACTCAGTATCATTCCCCACTGGAAGCTATCAAGCTTTGCAATGGTAGTGCCATAAAATATCAGGTATGGACTTGTAGTAGAGTTTGCTATTATGACTAGTACATATGCTGCAAGCAATGGAACCAGAGCCTTTGGCAGTCTCATCAGATTGGACCAAAAATTCTTGTAATGAAAAAACACAGATCCAAGTGGTTGTAACTTTCTGGTATCCTGTAATGATGGAGCATCCTGTGTTATGTGTATCTGTCTTGAGTCTTTTTCACGCAAGAACTTGGCAAGCAATATGGTGGAAATAGGTGATATGGCAAGTGCTATCAGAACACCTGCTCTAAATCCGTCAACTATTCCCATTGTATGAACCAAGTATCCTCCTAGAAGAGGTGTCAACATGGAAGGAATTGCAGTAAGCGTTTGATATAGTGAGAGCTGGGCCGTTCTACTTTTCTGTACAGTAGCATCAGCGACAAGCTGCCTCCAAGCAGTAGAACCGAGTGAACCTGCAGCACCAATAAGTATTGGGATGGAAAGCACTGTCCAACTATTTGAAAAATAATAACCGGCAAGTATGGCGGGCCCTATCCAAGAGGTAAAAATTGTAATTTTTTTCAGGCTGTGTTGCCTTGCAATAGTTCCGCCGCCTATTGTTGCAGGTATGCCAATCAGTGTGGCAAACGTTGTAATTATTCCGTATTGTAGAACTGTTCCTCCAAGCGAGGTAAAATAGATTGGAAGAAATGAAAGTGCTATGTTGCTTGCGCTTGCAACCGATGTTGCAATAATCAGTGTGGCAAAGTTCCCCTTTGGAATTATGTCTTTCGTGATATGAATTATGTTGAACTTTCTTTAATCTGTTGGGTTGAAATTTATTGAAAAAGTGAATATCAGATATACCAATATTGAAATAATTTGATGATTATCTGGAATCTGCAAAATTCATTTTATCCAAGTCAAAAACATGACAACAACAGATACTCCCATAACTATGGTCGTAACCCAACCTATGATGTTAGATGTCTTTCCGTTAATTTTTTCTCCAAGGATTTTTTTGTCGTTACTAATCTTCATAATTGCTACAAGAAGGGGAACATCAATAATTCCATTGATGACAGCTGCATATATCAGAGCCTTAATTGGATCTACATCAGTAAAATTAATCCAAAGTCCTATTATGGTTGATACTGCTATAGTCAAGTAAAATCTCTTTGCATCTCTGAATTTTTTACCAAGTCCTTCCTTCCAGCCAAATTCTTCTGATAACGCATATCCTGACGAGCCAGCCAAAACTGGTATTGCCAACAACCCAGTTCCAATTATCCCGAGAGAGAAGATGATTTTTGTCAGTTCTCCAGAATTTGGAAATGTTTTCACTAGAGGCTCTAATGATTTAGCTGCCTGGTCTGCAGTTACAATATCCGTAAAACCGTGAACATGCAGAGTTCCCGCAGTTGTCACTATGATAAACCACATTATTGCTTGAGAAAAAACCATCCCGGCAGCAACATCTTTTCTCATTGTTGCAATCTCTTTTTTTTGAACTTTTGGAACGCCTTCTCCAATCTCTTTTATCTTGTTTTTTGCAACATCTTCTTCTGCCTCTTCAGATGATTGCCAAAAAAACAGGTAGGGAGAAATAGTAGTGCCAAAAAGAGCCACAAATAACATCGCAAAGGCAGGAGTAAATTCAACGTGAGGAACTATGCTTGCTACCAATATTTCAGTCCAATCTCCGCCTACGATAAACGCTGTAATTACATATGCAAGTAAGCTAAGGGCGAGATACTTGAGTATAGTTACGTATTTTTTATATGGCACAAAAATTTCTGTGACAATTATTAATGCTGTAAAAAGAATTGTTATAATAAATATTGGTGATTGGGGCAGAATGAGTTTGACTGACGCTGCCATTGCACCAATATCTACTCCAATGTTTATTGTATTTGCAATAAGAAAAAGACTGATTAGCGGATAAACTGTCTTTTTAGAATATTTTTTCTTTATTATTCCGGAAACTCCATTGCCTGTGACAAGTCCAATACGGGCGCACATTTCTTGAATTGCTATCATCATGGGCAACTGGAATAATGCTAGCCAAAGAATTCCAAAACCAAACTGTGCGCCTGTTTGAGAGTATGTCGCTATTCCAGAAGGATCGTCATCTGATGCTCCTGTTACAAGTCCAGGACCTAAAAACTTGAAAAATGATTTGAATTTCATTAATCTTGAACTATTCTACTTTACAATTAGAACGGGACATTTTGAATGCTGGGATACGCCACTGGCCACACTACCAAGCAATAATTTCTTAAATCCTCCTAATCCACGTGAGCCCATCACTATAAAGTCAATTTGATGAGATTCTGCATAAGACACCAACTCGTCAGTAATTGATATTCCCTCCAATACTGCAGTTTTTACAGGTATCTTCAATCCGTTTATCTTTGACTCAAGTACTGATACCGCTTGTTCAGCATTTCTCTTCATCAACAACAATGTTTCCGCATATGATGTTGCAAAAGTAGGATCCATTGGAACTTGTGGAACTATGCACGCCACTATGCTAATTTCCGAATCGTATTTTTTTGCAAGATCTATTGCAACTTCAAGTGCTCTATTTGCAGGCTCTGATTGGTCGTATGGTACCATTATGTGCTTCATCATGTATGCAATTCACCTCTGATTCCCTTAAAAATCCATAGATACCGATTATTCATAGCTAACAAATCACACAAA
Organism: Nitrosotalea sp.; assembly: GCA_035252445.1. Taxonomy (GTDB): domain Archaea; phylum Thermoproteota; class Nitrososphaeria; order Nitrososphaerales; family Nitrosopumilaceae; genus Nitrosotalea. Next base: position 11,847 of record DATFDB010000187.1, read on the forward strand.
GTGCGGATCCTTTTTGATGAGACGAAAGTGAGTTTCTACCTCTGAATGTGCCCTGACGACATCAGCCGAACTGATAACACCTTCAAGAGACCCTTTACTGTCAATTACAGGAATTCCGCTGATCTTGTAATCCGTCATTAATTTGGCCGCTATGGCCAGATCGTCTTCCAGTCCAACTGTGAGCAATTCATTTCCTACCAAGTTTCCTACTTTCATCTCTTTTGCATTTGTGCTTGGCAGAAGATAGTCACGTGTGCTCTTATTGGCCTTGAAAAATCCGCTGTTTCGTAGAAATGTATCATATGAAATTACACCTAAAGGTTTTCCATCGTTATCAGTAACTACCAGTCTTGAGATCTTGTTCTTGTTTAACATATCCAAGGCAAAATATAGCGAGTCTGATTTGCGGCAAGTAATTATCCTTTTTGACATGTAATCTTCCACTCTGTAAAGTCTGCTATACATCTTGGCAAAATTCTTAGTCAAGTCTGATTTTGTTATTATCCCAGCCAACTTGCCTTCATTGTCAACCACAATTACGGAACTTATCTGGAACGTATCCATTCTAACAGCTGATTGCATTGGAATGTCCTCATCTTCTGAAGATATAGTAACCAGATTTCTACTCATCAAGTTTTGAAGAGGTATTTTATCAAGTGGTTTTGTTGTTTTGTCTGATTCTAAGAATTTTCCTATATCACGTTCTGTTAATATTCCACGAGGAAAATTATTTTCTGTTACGACAATTCGTTTAATGTCATTTTTCTGCATTAAAAATAACGCATCGTTGACGGAATTTTCAGGCCCTAGTGTTATAACTGGGGAGGTGAACTGTTGTGATTTAGTGTTGACTCTCATTGTTATCGCTTTCATTCTATTGCATTTAAGATACGGATACTATTTTCACTCATGATTATCATAAATTTTTGGAAGTTCCAGATTCTAAATCGTAGAATTAGGAACAGTTTCTACTTCAAGCAAACCATTGTTGAAGCAAGTCATGATTGACTTTATCTTTGATTTGTACAAAAAGTATTTTTTGCCATCTTGGCTTATGGAACCTGAAATTCCAACCAACTTGTGTTTGTGTAGCATCTGCACTCTACGGTAAGCAGTGCTGATTGGTATCTCGTATTCCTTACTTAGATCGATTGCTGACTTTGGCATATCGATTGTAGCCTCTAATATAGTACGTGAGTACTTGTCTGCCAAGATCTCAAGTACAGCTTCTTTTGTTGTTTGCTCTTGAACCTCTTTTCCTTGTAGCAACACTTGCATGAGATGCTTTTAGATTATCTTTGATATAGCCAGTAGGACTGCATTGCCATGCAGTGCATACAAAATAGGCACAAGAATCTATTTTTTTGCCAAAGGTGGTAATGTTATTTCCGTTTTAAATAATATTTTACACATCATTTGTACATGTCAAGTGTTGAAACACAATATGACAACTTGCTAGGACAACTAATGAGTAAGTTGGGAAAGATAAATCTCAAATTGGCTACAGATGTAATGTATTATGAAAGAAACTTTACTGACGTAGAGCCAAAAGTTGAACTAGATATACACTATCGAAGAGGAGCCAACTTGGACAAGAAAAAATACGAGTTGGAATCAAAATACATGGTTGCTAGAGAAGGAGAAAGTGGGGTCAGAGCTGTTGGATTGGCATCATTGAATGATATTGTAGAACTAGCCAAAGATCCAGATATAGAGCAAATCACTGGGTTTGCCACTTGTGCCTCCTACTAAACCATTTAACTTATTTTTTGTTTTATCCTAGTAGTCATGCTCGCTAAAGTCAGATCCCAAGGCACTGCTAATTATTGCAGTGTTTGGGGTAGTACGTGACTTGACTGCTAGATCTGGAAGGAACTGGTAAAAGATTTGTTTTAAGAGCATCTCTGTAAAAAGAGACCATTTCATTCCCAAATTGTGTTGTACTATGAAATGATGTGTCTCACCTTCTATTCTGTGGTCTGATGTCATGCCGGATGCTCGCATGTAATCCTCAAAAGCCTCAATGGCACGCTTTAGGTCGTAATTTCCTTTCATGAACATTACCCAGTCCTTTACAAGCGGAATCATGACATCTATTATCTTGTTTATTGAATCTCCTTCCATTTCCTCCCCCAAAGTTTTCAATACGTCTTTTGGGACAGGTATCATTCCAATATTGTCTGCAAATCTATCCCAATTGACATACTTTTCCAAAATTTGTTTCACAAGTACGTTTTGAGAAATTTTTTTTTGCATAGCTTCGGTTTCCAACTCTGTTACAATGTGGGCAGGTAACCTATAGCTGATACTTCGTGTATCTTCATGCTTTGAAGGATGTGGCTTTCTCTTGACTGGCATGGAATAATCTAACTAAGTCCTGTACTGTCTTATATAATTAGTTGTATCTATGCGCCTTTTATGTGGACTCTATCTATATGATCACATACCGACTTTGTGTCTTTGAACTGTGCTGAACAATAGGGACAGAAAGTTTTGTCATGCATCTCCAATTCTGGAAGCAAGATGTTATTGCTCTCTAAGTTTCCGCATACCATCTTTTGAGTAACAAGGCCAATTGGACGTTTGTCCATTACAACTAGTCTACGTATATCATGTTTTTTCATCAAATCCAATGCTTCTCTAACGGGAGATGTCTTTGGTATTGTTATGAGAGGACTCTTGGTGATCTGTTTTAGTATGGTTTTTGTTGGATCTAGACCTTTTGCCACTACATCACACAGAATATCTTTTTCTGTAACAATCCCAATTATTTTGTTATTTTCAAATACTAGAATGCTGTCAACCTTGGATTCTGACATGGTCTGTGCAGCGTCTTGTATGGTAAGATTGCTTTCTACAGTTGTCATCTTGGGATTGGTAAATCTGTATACTGGTTCATTAAGTAACTCTAATACCATACCAAGTTATACTATTCTCTAGATTTAATTTTAGAGGTAGTTCTCATAATTGATAACGTAAAAAGTATCAATCATCCTTCTTTATCATATGTTTTTGTGTATTCCTGTGTAAAAATAGATACGCATGATACATTACATGATAAAAATAAGGTTGAAGAAGTTACTGAACCTGAACATTGATAGTTTTTGGTTTTGGAGTTGGACTCTGTTTAGGAACCTCTATGGTTAGAATTCCATTGTTCAACTTTGCTTTTGCCTTGGAAGAATCTACTTTTTCTGAAAGTGGCAAGGTTCTGTGATAAGATACGAATCTACGCTCTTTTCTCACATAGTTCTTCTTCTTTTCTTCTTCATGTTCTTTATGTTCTGCTGAGATTTCCAGCGTGCTGTCTGAGGCATCTAGTTTTACATCTTCTTTAGAGATTCCTGGCATATCCGCAGTTATCACGTATCTATCTCCCTCATCTGTTACATCGCATGAGAGTGAGGCAGACATTGGAGGAATTGTTAGAATAGGCAACGTTGAAAAGGATCTTTCAAAGTCTCTTCGCATGTTGTCAAATATTCTATCTATGTCTGACCAGCCTTGACGCAAGAAAGGAACCAATTGATGCTCAGAAGTATCTGGCTTTTTGGGTTTATCCATGTTTTGTATTGATGAAAATTATTTAACAACATGTTGTAAATTATCGATTTTGATAATGACCCATTGAATATCAATATTGAAATTTATAAACTGGCTTTAATTATCGAACTGAAGATACTGCCTGTATGGACAAGGATGTAAAATTTGAAAAGATTCTAGTTCCTTCAGACGGATCAAAATTTGCAAGAAATGCACTCTTTCATGCAATGATCATGGCCAAAAAATTTGGCTCAAAAATCCATATCATCGCAGTAGTTGATCCTGAATACATTCCACCGGGAATGTTGCTTGGATTATTAAAGGAAAACAGGAGACTTGAAGAATCAGTAGTAAAATTTTTGACATCTGTCAAAACTCAAGTTAGAAAAGACCTCCTTGCAGAGGTAGCCATATGCAAATCTAAGGGGATTGATGTAAGCTATGACATTTTATTAGGAAAGCCAGTTGAGATGATTCTAAAGTATGCCAAGGGAAAAAAGGTAGACCTAATAATAATGGGTAGCCAGGGATTGCACGGAATGCACAAACTAAAAGTTCTTGGAAGCATCAGCAGAAAAGTTTCAGAACTGTCTCCTTGCGCAGTAATGCTAATACATTAAATTCAAAATATTGAAATATTATTTTTAGGGAATATCATGATTCATTTTCATACATGATAATCTAGTTCTGAGCTTAATACAATTACGCTATCAAATAATGATAATTTGAAAGCTGCAAGACTTCATAGGTATAACGAGCCATTACAACTAGATGAAGTAGACATACCAAAGCCAAGGGGAGAAGGCGTTACAATAAGAGTAGGCGCTGCAGGTGTATGTCATAGCGATATTCATTTTATGCATGGAGAGTGGCAAAACACACTTCCAGTAAAACTTCCAATTACTATAGGTCATGAGACAGCTGGTTTTGTTGAAGAAGTTGGAGAATCTGTAAAGGGAATTGAAGAAGGCGATGTTGTAGCAGTGTTTGGTGGTTGGGGATGCGGTATATGCCAGGCCTGTAAAGGTGGTGATGAGCAACTTTGCATCTCGGCACGATGGCCAGGCTTATCACAATATGATGGGGGGTATGCAGAATACATGCACATTCCAACATACAAATTTCTTGTAAAAGCAAAAGGTTTAGATCCAAAAAATATAGCTCCATTGACTGATGCCGGGCTTACACCATATAGGGCAGTAAAGAAGATTTGTCACCTCCTACACCCTAATAGTTTTACATTATTGTTTGGAGTAGGAGGCCTTGGCTGTTATGCAATACAGTACCTGAAGCTATTATCGCCAACAAATGTAATTACAGTAGTAAGAAGCAAGACCAAAGAAAGGCTTGCAAAAGAGATGGGATCAGACTATATCATCAATTCTCAAGACGAAGATGTACTCTCATCAATAAAGAAAATTACTGAAAACCAAGGCATTGATGTTGTATTGGACATTGTATCCTCTAAAGAAACACTTGATATCGGAATGGCAAGTTTGAGAAAGAAAGGAACAATGGTTCTAGTAGGGTTGATGGGCGACAAGTTTAATCTTCCAATAATGCCATCTGTGATAAATGAGTATAGTGTAATTGGTTCGCTCTGGGGGAACTATAACGAACTTACCGAAGTAATCACTCTAGCTCGTACGAAGAGACTCAAGACTCCAATTACTCAATTCAAGTTAAATGAAGTTGGCAAAGCTATTGAAAACTTGGAAGCAGGAAAGATCCAAGGAAGGGCCATCTTAATACCGTAAGATCTGAATTTGATTAAATGACGAGCGCATACGGGGAGATTGTAGGATGTCGAAACCTGATGCGCTCGTTATCAAGTCATAAGGTTATTGTAAACTTAACCACTCTATTTGATTATCAATATTGATAATCAAATAGATTCATGAATTCTAGTATGCTGCTAACCCGCTAAAGTGGTAGATCAAACTCAATTTTGATAATCTGGTTCTGTCTTTTTATTTTTGAAATAACAATTCCAGCTAATGAAAAACATAAACATCAAGTCGAAACAGACAAGTGTACTGTTTGGCGTTATTGCTATGGTTGCAATTGTGACTCTATCTCCACAAGCATTTGCACAACAAAACCCTGCAGGACAAGGACAGCAAAATGGTATTCCTCTCGGCTCGTCATACAATAATCCACAGGCAGTACAAACTGCACAGCCTACACAACAGCCTTTACCTAATCCAGCAGGACAAGGACAGCAAAATGGTATTCCTCTCGGCTCGTCATATGGTGGTAACTCTGTACCATCTCCAGCTACACCTAATGCAACCACCATGGGATGGTCATCAGGAATTGTTGTAATTGGAATCATGAGCGGCATCGGAGTTTGGACTGCAGTTCGAAAACACTAGGATAGTTCCATATCCTTTTTTATTTTTTCATAACTTGTCTCTGGATTGGTCATGTATCATCCCGTATTACAGCTGATGGAGCACCACGGTCTAGGATGGTAATCAAAAATCAATGGTGGTAATCACGTCATCTCTTATTTAGTTCCATGAGAAACAGAGTGTAATTGAAATCTTTGAATAAATCATACTCAGTTTTAATTTTTCTTATAATACTCACCGTAGGAATAGTACCTGTTGTTTATTCTGCACATGCCCAAGAATCCAGCCCTCTCCAGCAGGCTACACAAAATGGAGTTACCATGCAGTTTCAATATTCACCTCCAAGTCCTACAATTAACGACTATACTACATTGATGTTTTCTGTGATAAACTCAACCACTGGAAAACTGATACAAAACTATGCCGGCTCAGTCACCGTTGGTAATGTGGCAGGCTTTACTGGTGGAAGTGGATACTACAACTTTAGCAAGATAGCAGTGACAAATGGTAGCTTTTCAGTCAATTACGCATTTCCAAACGATGGCCTGTTCCCTATATTTTTCCGTGCAGATTATCCAACATCAATTTATGGACCAGATAGTCCAATTGCCATAGGAGAGTTCAAAGTTATTGTTCCTCCCCCGCAAGTAATTCCTACCGACAACACTATGATTTATGTTGGAATAGGCATTGCAGCTGCAGTCGGTGGCGGAGTCACTGTGGTTATCATAATGAAAAGAAAACCTGCTATGTGAGATCCTCATTAAAAAACTCCATGTCTAGTTTTTCTTTGGCATAGAAAATTGGTACATCGTAGCACGTTAACTCGATTATTTTGTTAAAAAATGAAGATGTTTTCAGACATGGTTAGCCTTTATCTTTACTAGTGTTTCATTCCACTAGTAAAACTATTTTTATGATAATGACGGAAACGTGTAAATGTCATATACCTTCGTACATCACACTCAGGGTTATTACCCCGCATTTCCGTCAAGAGTATATTCTCAGCAAATTATATAACAATAAATCACGATTATCAAAAATGATAATTGTACTTGCTTTCTGATTTTTATTAAATCATTATTGATAATTATCCCAGTGTAAATATATCTACTTTTAAAAGATAAAATAGTGAAAGAGACGAATTCAAATACAACTCGTAAAAAAAATTCAATTTTACAATATTCTTTGAAAGAACTTTTACAAAAATCATTATTGTCGTCTCCAATTGTAAGTGTGAAAACAGAAAACTCTGTCACAGAAGCAACTAATCTACTTCCACATAACTTGGAAAGCTTTACCGATTCATTAGTGGTAACTTTAGATGACAAACCAATAGGATTGGTTGGAGGAATAGAGATTCTTGATGGCGTATTGAAAAAACCACATGCCAATTTTTTTGAAAACACCAAGATAAAGGAAATCATGAGCAAAAACCTGATTGTATTGACCGATGATACTACATTAGGAGATCTCCTAAACTTGTGGGTAAAAGCAGGTAGAGCATTTGCTATTGTGCCAAATGCATATCATGGGTATTCTGCAATTTCTGCAAGAAGGCTTCTTGAGGTAGGAATGTCTTGTAGATCAAAGTTAACAGTTAGCGATATTTCAAAGAAAAAGATCAATACTTTCAGAAAAGACCAAACTATAAAGGAAATAATTGAATCTATGTTCAAAAATAAGACGCGTAAGCTAATGTTAGAAGGTACTTCAGAATTCATAAGTGATAGGATAATCATTCAAAAAATATCAAGAGATCTCAACTGTTTACATGGTGTAGGTAATTTTTTAGATATGAAAGGAAATGAATTCAAGTTGGATAAAGCAAAAAAAGTCTCTAACCAAACAACAATGGAAGAAGCATGTGCCATATTGTACGAAATGCAGTCTCCGTATCTCTTGTTATCTGATGGTGTCGTAACACCATGGGATGTTATAACAAATCTTGGCTCGGAAAATATGGAATACAATTCCAAATTCAAACAGTGATCTGTACTTTTTGAAAGAATAAATGATATTTCATAATACCATGACACTTTATTCTGCTATTTTGTGAAAATACCTAAGATTGATTCAACCGTTGTAGAATCTGCTGACAGACCATTTTCATTTCTGAATCAGAACCTATGCTGCATAAACGAGTAATATCGGTTGTTGTCACGATTCCGACTAACTTGTTTTCATGCACTACAGGCATCTTGTGAACTTTTTCAAGTTTCATTTCTTCTGCCAATTCCCAGATTGTAGCATCGGGCTCTACTGATATGAGAGGAGAAGACATTATTTCTTTAACAGGCGTTGACATGGGTTTTTCATTTACTGCTATCTTTCTGACAAAGTCACTTTCTGTAACTATTCCAACCGGACTTCCTTTTTCTATTGCTATTATGCATCCAATTTTCTCATTTTTCATTTTCTTGGCTGCATCCATTACAGTAGAAGACAAGTCTATGGTAATTACTTGTTCCTTCATTATGTCTTTAACAAAGTATTCATCCATTGAAATCTCTACAAATCCCATGCTTAAAAACTAGAAATTTAATTATCATGTCTGATAATTAACTACTCCAACACTAGTTTTTGCACGTTCTATACATTGGATAAGTCAGACGTTATGTCTTTTATTGCTTGGTTTATTGTTGAGTCTTGACGGTATAACTACAACTAACCTTTCTTCTGTTTCATTCATGTTATTTTCGCCACATCATGCCATGATAGGTAAAGTTATTTTGCATCATCCACGGTCCCATGTATTGATTCTGAAAATTTTGATTTTGCATCATACTAGACATGAAATCTTGATTTTGGAACATGAAATTGTACATCTGTTGTCTTAGCTGTGGATTTTGCATCATATATCCAAAATACTGGTTAGAAAATTGTGGGTTTCTTGTCATCATTTGGCTAAACATTTGTGGGTTTTGATACATCATTCCATAAGGATTGTAAGTATTCATGAAAAGGGCATAACCTATTCCTATTCCTGCAATAAATAGTCCTACTGATACTCCAACCCAAACGTATTGGCTAGACACACCTAATTGCTGAATTTTCTATTTATTATAGTCATGACAAAAATATCACATGTGAGAATTAGATTCTCTCTTATTCTATCTTAGTTATATCAAACTTGATAATTGTAGATCTGACTAATATGCAAGTTCACACGTTAGCATAGTATGAAAACCAAGACCTCAAAAAAGGATCTTGAAGAACAAAAGAAAAAAACTGAACAAGAAGAAATGAAAGAAGAAGCTCATCAACTCGAACTTCAAAAACAATACGAAGTAGATGAAGAAGACGAAGAATTGATGGACTAAATGGCTGTAAAATGTCAATGTACCGAATGTAATTGCACATCACGACTTTACAAAGTTGAAAAGGATGGAAGATATGTTTGTTCTAGCTGCAGACTAGGGAAGCACCTCCACGTTGACTAGTTTTTCTTATAAATACGTAAAGCAATAAAATGATATTGTCATAGGATCAGACTGTTGTAGAATACAGGTCAACATCACGAGTTTCTGAGTTGTGTTTTAATCCTATCCGAAGCAATATGCTACCAATCATAATGTTTGCACCAAACAATATTGGTAAATTATTATCTTGAAGACACCATTCTGGGTGGTATGTTAGATTCTGAATATACTATCTTCAAGAGTATCTTGGGAGTCATATCTTGTTGTACCACACCTGATTTTTCAATCTGGATTTGCCATGCTCCAGACAAGGGTTGTGGAGAATGGATTGCAAATCGTTGAATCTTAGTTAGGGGGCCAGTGTATTCTACAGAATATCTCTGACCATTCAATGTTATCGAAGCAGTCTTGTTTCCAAGTGCGACGCCTTGTACCAAGCAGCTGGGTTCTTGCCCTATGACACAAGTTCCATCCGGTGATACTATCTTGTATGCATAGTTGCCTTGATTCTCAAATGATGAATAAAGTCCGGTAGGTTCTCCTATGGGGTTTCCTGTCTCATCGGTTATTGGTCCAAGACTGCTAAGGTTAGATAGAACTATTGTCTTGTAAGGTGGAAACGCTTCAACTGTAGCGTTCTCCGTATCTATTACTGTGCCGTAAAACTCTCCTCTTGCACTTAATTGATACGATGCATTGTGGTATAGCATAGGCGTAACCCATTTCATTTGTATTGCTGAAACTCCTCTGTCAAATACTATTCCAGGACTCTGTGACACTAATGTTCCATTTGCAACAAGAGAGACAGAGCCATAGATGGGTCCAGTCGAGTTGTTTGTAACATATACCACAGGCGTCATGGGCATGCCTTCTGCTATGTTTGGTTTGGAATCAAGTGATACTGTAGCGTTGACTTTGTAACTTGGTACTACCCCCATGGTATAGGGGCCAGAGTCTGATACCAAGCCATCGTTGTTCCTCGTCCATATCCAATATGTTGTATAAGGTGCTGAGAGTTTTTCTGGAAGTACCGTGCCATTGATAATATAAGAAGAGTAGTTGCCTTGCCGCGTAATACTCATATCACTTGACTCAAAGTTTGTAGCATTTTGTGTTGAATTTGTAAACCTGATTTGTGCATCGTGTAATGGAGAGTCACTTGTAACATAGGCGTAAACTGAAAGTGTCTTGTTGTTTACATATTGGACAGTCTCAGGAGGCAACTGAGTACCGTTTTCAATCTTGGTTGACACTCCGAAGATGTCAGGAGCATGAATACTTGGCAATAATGGTAACTCAGTTACAAATTCCGTACTGTGACATCCAGTGATATCTATTACTTTTTGCACATACTCTAATCCCTGAGCGATTTGGTTTATTGCAGTAATTGTTATGGTGTTTGCCTTGGGGTCAAGTTTTGCTTCGTATGCAAGAATATGGTTTCCAGTATAGTTTTCAAACTCTGCGAATGGTTGCACGTCTGACATCTTTCCTTGAGTTATCTTGTTACCTGTTACGACGTTTATCTTAGGCATGATATCGCTTGTGGTACCAACAAGTATGCTTGCAAGGCTGTTGCTTCCACATACGTTATACGATACTTGGTATAATGCCAAGTTAGCCACTGGTGGTGAAACCATCGTTATACCTCCTGATACTGCAGCACCAGATATTACAACTCCAGTAAATCCGCTTCCGGGTGTAACAGATGGCTTTGATACTGGTATTGGTGGAGGCGATACAGTAAAGTGCCATGTTGTAAATCCTGTAAAATGCTTGGTCCACACTATCAAGTTATTTCCTATATCCATCTTGCATGCGCTGCCTGCTGACATGGCATTTGCAGTTGTCTGATCGTCTGCTTCACAAACAGTAGTTATCTCATTTACTTGAGGCGGTGTATTGTAATATCCAACATGATGGCCAGCCTCGCCTACAAACATCATTCTGGCTGCATTTGCAATTGTGAGCTGTGAACTTGATCCTATCTCTATTGTTGTATCTTGTGAAGTAATCTGACCTGTAGGTGGATTGATGTTCAAAGAAACAGTTTGTAATGTAGGCAATCTTATCACGCCGTCCCATGATATTCCAGAGATTGCACCATTGGGAATTGCTATGATGACCTCTGGTTTGCCATCTCCGTTTGTGTCTTTTGTAATGTTTAGCCCATGAGATATTTGCACAGTGTTACCTACTAGAATTCTGGAATAGTCAATACTTGAGGTTGCAACGTTTACTGGAATCGTTATGGTGGATAGCTGAATGTTTTGATCTGTTACCACGAGATTCGGTGTCGATGGATTTATTGTTATTTGGGTGTCAGTAGGATTGACTCTTTGCTGACTTGGCTGGAGTTTTATAGTGTAATTGATAGTGTCTGTAATTGCCATTGAATCAGAGAATGTCTGGGTGAGGCTCTTTGTTAGAGTGAGGCTATCATTCATTGATAATGACTCTGATAGTAATGTAATATGGGATGATTGTGCACTCACTGTACCATCAGATAGTGAAAGTGATTCTGTCAATGGTGTGGTATGTGATGAAGATGTAGACACTGTACCATCAGATAGTGAAAGTGATTCTGTCAATGGTGTGGTATGTGATGAAGATGTAGACACTGTACCATCAGAGATGGATAGTGATTCTGATAATGGCTTGTTAACTAACTGATTGTTAGCTGCACTATCACTCATTGATAATGACTCAGAAAGTAATGTGATATGTGATGGATGTACACTCACTGTACCATCATTAAGACCCAAACTATCAGAGAGCAGCTTTGTAACTGTGTTGGATACACTATCGCTCACTGTAAGTGATTCTGACAGAGACATGATCTTCACCTTAGATATAGACACCGTACCATCAGATAGTGAAAGTGATTCTGATAGAGACTTTGGAATTTCATAGTTTGCCGTTACAGTTTCGGCAGCATTTGGCATGCTAAAAGAAGTAGGGTTCGCAGATGTACAGGTGTTTGCCGCACATGTTGACTTTGTCCATGTGTCAGAAATGGTCGGGTTGGTAATCCATATGAAACGTACTGTCGTACCAGAGTTTATTGATCCAACTCCAGTACCTAGGCTACTTTTGGTTATAGTAGTTTGACCGCTGCCTCCTGCAAGTGTGGGCGTGCATGTACCTGTACAGAAATCAGCTACTACTGTGGTACCTGTTATACTTGAATCGCCCGTTATTACATTCGCTTTAAATGTTATAGCATGACCGCCTGGATCAACTGCCACAAACCAAGGCCTTGCCTCATTAAATGTCTGGCCATTTCCGTATGATATCTGTGCAGGTCCAAGTGCATATAGCTGCGGATATTGTAATGGTACAGAATATGTATACTGGACAGATGTCTTGTTGCCTATCAGATTCTTGTTCCACGTCAGTACCTTTGTGTCATTTATTGTTTGTATACTGCCGTCAGTTGTTACATTGAACACTTTTGGAACTGTTTCTTTTACTACGATATGTGATGTGTTGGTAAACGAGCTTATGTCAAGGCTGACATCGAATGTATTTGGATTGTCTACTGGGTCTATCTTGCTGTCTGCAGTTCTTACAACATTATAGGCAAAGTTCTTTTGTACCAAAAATGAGGTGGAAAATGTAGCTACTCCTGTCTGGGTTTGTGCATGTATGTTGACCGTGTAATTTCCTTCTGAGGTGGTAGTGTAATTGGCATTATACAGTCCGCATTGCTGCTCTGGAATTATCCCGTTACCAGTAGATAGTGTAATTATCTGAGATGCAGGATTAGTAACTGACATGACAATGTTAGAGTTGCATACAGAATTGCCAGTGCTGTTCAAGACAACTATGATAAAGTTTGCAGTCTCGCCTGGTCTGAAGATACTCTTGTTTGTGTTAAGCGATACTAGACCCCACTCAAAGTCTGATGTAGTGACAAAAGATTTTCCATTCTGATTTAATGTTACCTTTATGGTATAGTGACCTGCCCTGAGGGCACGCTCAGACGGTATCTTGATGTCAAACTTGCCATCCCTTAGTTTTGTAAATTCAGCTTGCGTTGAAACCTTATTGCCATTAGGATCAAGAACATCCGCACTTATTGCAATATCCTTTTCTTTCCATTTTCCAGTTTGTTTCTCGCCTACAACTTCCTTGATTGCCTTTCCTGCCTTTTTGAGATTTTTTTCTGACAAGAACTCAAAGTCTATCTCTGGATTTTGTGTGATTAGGAAGTTGTTACTGATTTTACTTATTGATGGTGTTATTGGGATTGTGGTTCCGTTGACAAGTTCTGTGGAATTGCTTGTACTGTTAAAGTTGGTTTTTAATGCTGTTACATTGTCTGTCATATACAAGTTGGAGGAGATAATTGCAGTCTTGTTGGTTAAAGCCTCCGCAACATTGGCTAATGCTTGATTTTGGAGAAGGGTAGAGTCAGAATTGTATATTTGATGAATCTCGGTAAGAGAAAGAAGTGAATTGTACACGTTTACCTCATCTATTTGTCCGCCAAAAAGATTCTTGATTGTTATTTGATTTCCCTTTCTACTTTCCTGTGCACCAACTAGCACACTTGCATCAGATTGTAGGTTTTGTACCGTCTTTGTCCTCAACTCACCGCTAAATGTAATTCCTATAGTATTGACAGGCAGGGTAGCTTCCTGTGTTCCGTTAACATAGAGAGCTATTGCACTTCCATTAAACGTTGCAACCAAATGAGTCCATGATTGTGGAATAGATGTCTTGGAATCTATTGTATGCCATTGTATTCCGTCAAAAATTGAAAATTCTGCATGTCTACTTGGAGGTATAGTATTATGAATCAACAATGAAAATTCATTTTCCTTGCCAAGTACAGTAAAGTCGCTAGAACCTTTAGCATAGTCTGGTTTGACCCAAACCGACAATGTTAGATTTGATACATTGTTAGTGGCAGTGATATTTTGTGAGACAAAACCATTTCCCTGAAGTGTAAGTGAGGCGCCGTTTACACCATTCTTTGATCTATTTACTTCACCAAACGTATTTGACGAAGTAACTACATTTTGGCTAAAATTTAGTGACTCTACTGGTTGTGGCAGTGACACAACTGGTACCGAAGAGATGGGAACAAATTTCTCAGTATTTTTTTGGTAAAGATTGGACATTTGAGATGTATTCAAAGAATTATTGTAGATTGATACTTCATCGACAAATCCTGCAAAGAAGTTTTGAGGTGTAGTACCTGTTTCTTGTGCACCAATTAACACATCAGAGCTTGATTGTAGACTGTTAACTGACTGTGTCTCAAGTTGACCCGAAGTCGATACGCCCACCATATTTACTACAATACTTGATTCCAAGACGCCGTTAACGTAGATGCTAATCGATGTTCCGTTAAAAACTCCTACTATCTGGGTCCACTCTTCTGGAATCTGTGTGGTTGAGGTCACTGTATGCCATTGTATTCCGTCAAAAATTGAAAACTCGGCCATTTTTGGTATTGCAGGGTTATTGATAATTGCAAGATTGAATGAATTATGCTTGGCAAGTATAGTAAACATGTTCCCTCCCTGCTCATACGTAGGCTTGACCCATGCAGACAGTGTCAAGTTAGAAAGATTGTTTGTTGCAGGAATTTTTTGAGATATATAGCCACTTCCAACCAACTTGATGCCACTTCCGACTATGCCGCTTGAAGAAGAAACATTTCCATTAATGTCAGAGTTTGGGAGGGAATTTGGGTCAAAATGCAGTGACAGTATGGGCATTACTATTGGTACGGTTACATTTGTAGGCGATGGTGTTGGATGTGTGGCATTTGTTGGTATTGACGGAAGTGTGACATTTGTCATCTGTGTTTGATTAGATTGTGAAAATGTGAGGTTAGATGGAATAGATGGAATTGTAACATTGGTTGGAATTGTAACATTGGTTGGAATTGTAACATTGGTTGGAATTGTAACATTGGTTGGAATTGTAACATTGGTTGGAATTGTAACATTGGTTGGAATTGTA
>DATFDB010000188.1:0-2191 GCA_035252445.1 Nitrosotalea sp.
GAAGAACTCAAAGGAGTAACAGAGAACGTCATAGTTGGCGCAAACATTCCAATTGGCACCGGTACCGTAGATCTTTACATGAAGGTGGTAGAAGATGGTTAAGCTCTTAGAAAAAGCCATCAAAGATGCAATAGAAGATGGTAAATGTTCATTTGGAACAAAAGAAGTCCTTGGTTCTATAAAGAACTCAAAACTAGTTGTACTATCACACTCTGTACCATCAACTATGACACAAAAAATATCTGAAGCTGCAAAGAGTGCAAAGGTGCCAACTCTGAATTACAAGGGGTCATCAGTAGAACTTGGAAGACTGTGCGGAACACAATTCCGAATTTCGGCAGTATCGCTAAAAACTTTGAGTGATACTAATCTTAAAGCGATTATAAAAGATGTGGAAACAGAGAAGTCAGCATAAATGTCTTGTTTTTCTCCAACTACCCATCAAGATTTAAATGTCCCCCAAAGAGATCGAGTTTAAAAAAGACATGACAGAGACAATCAAACTGACAACAGACCAAATAAAACTAATGTCACTTTTTCAAAATGTGACAGGTGCAACTGCACGTGACTGCATCGAAGATGAGAGACAAGACAGAGTGATTTTTGTAGTAAATCAAGGAAAGATGGGCCTTGCAATAGGAAAGGGGGGCGCTACAATACGAAACCTGCAAAATGTTGTAAAAAGAAATGTTGAGCTAGTTGAATATTCAGAAGATCCAGCAGAATTTCTAAAAAACATGTTAAATCCAAAATTGGTATCCGAAGTTAAATTAAACAAAAGATTAGATGGTTCTCTTCAAGCAATTGTTCTTGTTGACGCAAAGAAGAAAGGCATTGTAGTAGGCAGAGAAGGCCGAAATGCCGAAAAAGCAAGACTGCTTGCAAAAAGATACTTTCAAATTTCCAGCGTACTGATACAAAGTCCTGAAAAAATAATGGAGTAATGGTATAATGGCAAAATCCCCCCTTGGTCTATTTGCAGGTAGAGTCCTTAGAGACAAAAGAAAGAGACAGAAATGGTCTATTGGTACCTATAAGAGAAGACAACTTGGTCTTGACAAAAAAGCAAGCCCTCTTGGAGGAGCACCACAAGCCCGAGGTATCGTATTGGAAAAGGTGGGAATTGAGGCAAAGCAGCCAAACTCTGCAGTAAGAAAATGTGTTCGTGTTCAATTGATTAAAAACGGCAAGACCGTAACCGCATTCCTTCCAAAAGACGGCGCACTAAACTTTGTTGATGAACATGATGAGGTTCATGTAGAAGGAATGGGCGCATCCATGGGAGGAGCAATGGGAGATATTCCAGGAGTAAGATGGAAAGTATTCAAGGTAAACGGTACATCGCTTAAAGAACTGGTTTATGGAAAGAAAGAAAAGCCGAGAAGATAAAACATGACAGAAACACAAAACCTTTTACTTTTCAGAAAGTGGGATACCACAAAAATTGAGATAAAAGATCCAGGACTACGAAATGTCATATCGCTAAAAAAAGAAATAATTCCCATGTCTTTTGGTCGTTCTGCACTAAAGAGATTCAACAAAGCCGAAGTAAACATCGTTGAAAGACTAATTAACAAACTGTCTCACTTTGGGAAAAAATATGCCAAGAACACAGGCAGGATGGGAGGAAAAAAGGTTCATGCAATAAACACTGCCAAAGCCGCACTTGAAATAATTCACCTCAAGACTGGAAAGAACCCAGTTGAAGTTTTGATAAGGGCAGTAGAAAACTCGGCTCCAAACGAAGACACTACAAGAATAGTTTACGGTGGAACTGTATATCACGTATCTGTAGACGTTGCCCCACTTAGAAGAATTGACCTTGCATTGCGATTTATTGCTGAAGGAGTACGGGATGCAACATTTTCAAATCCAAAGGCAATTGAAGAAAACTTGGCAGAGCATCTGATTCTTGCTGCTGCAAATGACATGAGCGCACCTTCTGTTAAAAAGAAGAATGAGCTAGAAAGAATTGCAATGGCCTCAAGGTAGATTGCACCATTTTTTAAAAAAATTAGGATAGCCCGAGGCAGATTCGAACTGCCGTCTCCAGGTATCCTCTCATATGATCCAGAGCCTGGAATCCCTAGCCCAAAAATTTGTTTGGCCACTAGACTATCGGGCTACCGAATCGAGTGGCATGTGCTGAGAATATAATTATTGTGTCCTAACCTGACATTATTGGAACAAA
>DATFDB010000189.1:0-3138 GCA_035252445.1 Nitrosotalea sp.
ATACAAAAGAGAACATTTACGATATCATAGCAGTAGGCTTTGACCCAAAGAAGACAAAAATTCTGATAGATACAAAAGACATCAAGAGAATCTACCCAATAGCACTTGAGATAGCAAAACGAATTACATTTTCAACTGTCAAGGCAGTTTTTGGGTTCCAAAATTCCACCAACATAGGAATGATAGGTTTTCCTCCAATACAAGCTGCGCCCTGTTTCCTCCCCTCTGTCATTGAAGGCAAGCCAACTCCCGTGCTAATCCCTGCTGCAATAGACCAAGATCCATACTGGCGTGTGACACGAGACATCGCAGAAAAGATAGGCTACCCAAAACCAACACAGATTCACTCCAAGTTCTTGCCAGGTCTTGGAATGCAAGGAAAGATGTCATCATCCATTCCTGAGACTGCCATATTCACAACAGATTCCGATGATGCAATAGACAAGAAAATATCAAATACTTTTACAGGTGGCCAGCCAACTGTAGACCTGCAAAGAAAACTTGGAGCAAACTTTAACATCTGTCCAGTTTTCTGGTACCTAAGATACTTTTTCGATACGGAAAAAGAATCAGACGAGCGGGCAAGAAAATGCAGGTCAGGCGAGCTCTTATGTGGAGAATGCAAATGCAACCTAAAGGATGCCACCAAGCCTTTCATTGCAGACTTTAAGAAGAAAAGAGAAAAAGCAAAGGACCAAGTTGATAAGTTTCTCTTTGACTAGTCTTTAGAAATGAAAAAAAACATAATCTGCGAAGATGCATACGAGGCACAAAAGCTTGCAAGTCTTATCTACATCAAAGATGACAAGGAGACATTTATCGCTGGAATACTTGAGATAATCGAAAACGAACTTGTAATATCGCTAAAGGACAAGTCTGCTCATAGCATACTTTTGAAGGATAGAAAAGAGGCAGAGTCTTTTGCAGATTTTATCCAGTCGGTGATAGAAAATACAAGTAAGCTGCTAGACACTGTAGTTACTGAAAATGTTGTAGAAATAACAAAGGAATAGACTTAGACCAGAGACCTGTCCATTTCCTGAGATACAATTTCTTGTACTTTAAGAAAATACAGCCTTGTAGAGTATGGCATGTCATCAATGTTATTTGCTATTGCAATCATAAGATATCGCACTGCCCGCTTTGAGATGTCCAAGTTAAACTTGAGGTATAATATTGGGTCTTGCTTTACATTTATCTTGTCTACAAGCCACGGTGGAGCCATCTCCTTTGCTTCTGCAATTACTTTTTTGTACCAAAATGCAATATTTTCAGGATCAAGCCCGTCCTTTAGGTTAGCAATATCTGAAGACATTTTTCCTAGCATAGCATTTGTTATTTCTTTCAATGATGTACAAGATATTTTGGGGTTTTAGGACAATTACTCAAATATAGGAAAGCTATTTGTCAACGCCAAGAATATTTCCATCAGAATCTATCTCAGAGTTTCGGATTCTTGAGGTCGATATGCGCTTGCCGTCTTTTGCAAGGGCCATAGGTACCACTATTACCTCCACTTCGGGAGAATTTCTCTGTCTTCGCAACTTGTTTAATTCATTTCCTTGAAATGCTGTTTCTTCGCTTACAACTAGAGCTTTTACTTCTTTTTCTAAAACAGCAGGACCAAAATCATTTTCAAGTCTGCTTATCTCGTATTTTTCATCTGGAAAGTTTTTTTTGATTGTGTTTTCCAGTGTGCTGTACCTCTGATTGTAATTATTGATGAGGTTTTTTCCCTTTCTTTTAGCAAATTCATCGCTAGTCAATCCAATAATTACTTTGGATGATATTTCAAATCCATTGCGTAAAAGTTCCATGTGGCCTTTGTGCAGGAGATCAAATGTTCCACCAAGAGCCACTAACGAGTATTTTTTCATCAAGATACAGATGCCAACTAGTATTATATGATATTATTTCACAAGTACTATATTGATTCGAGTTCCTGCAGAAGATAGAGGAACACCGTTAGAGTCCCACACATATGTCTCCACATAATACGAACCAGTTGTGTCAGGAGTCCATGATACAGATTCGGTATGTGTTTGATCTGTTCCTCCCAAAAATACTCCAGTTGAATTTCCAATAAACGCAACCTCACCTCCAAATTTCTTTATCTGTACATAGTAAACATATGATTGCGGATTGTTGAGAAGATATGTCATCTCGCTGCTAATCTTAACTGGTGCATATACCGGTATTGAAGAGTACGAACTTCCAGACGGGTTTGTTACATTTGTGTTTCCTATTATCACAGGAAGTGATGCAATAATATTGGATACATCGGTTGGCAAAGACTGGTAGCTGTCAGACTCTGCAATGACTTGAAATGTTTTGGCTCTGCTGCTTGGCATCGATGTTATAGTAAAGTTTGCTGTGTTGCCTGCGTTAATAGTGGGTATTGTAGCAGTGCCAACTGATACCACTCTTTGAAATGCATCATACGATAGCAGGTAGATCCTATTGTTAGTAGAGGTAGATGTTCCCCCATTTTTTATCGTACCTTGCAATACCATATTGTCAGACACTTGAAGTGAACCTAGAGATATTGTTAGAACTTGATCTCTTGATGACGCAGGTGCAAATCCTGCCAGATTTACAGAAACCTGAGAAATTGAAGGATCAGACTTTGTTGAAGATATAGAAAATGGAGCCATGGAGTTTGGGGCAATGACTTGAAGAAGTGTCGTACCAGTCTTGTATTCAAGTACATTATGGTTGGCATCTTCAAAAGTGATACCCACCTTGACTGCAGTTATTGGAGTATCCATGTTGTTCTGAACCTCACCTAGTACAACTGTTGTGCCGTCTGGCGCCTTGTAGCTATATGATGAACAGATGTAGACTTGAATCGAGCTTGGCGGAGGTAAGGGTTCTCCTCCAGGTGCTGCAGTAGGCTGGCATGGTTGTTGCATGGCTCCATCTGCCGTCCATACAACATCAGTTGATAGTAACGTAATAATCACCAAAACAGAGAAAATTTCAAGTTTCATACAATCCTAAATCTGCGTAGGTGATTAATCATATGCGACATATCATAATCTATACAACGTGGATGAGAAGCTTTTACCAAAAAATTACATTTAGAGAATTATAAAAAGAAGAATAAAAGGTGGTAACTTACTTGTGTTTCTTCATTGC
>DATFDB010000190.1:0-2238 GCA_035252445.1 Nitrosotalea sp.
TTACTGATTGGCAAATTAACAGAGATTCTAAAAAGTGAAGACATTACTCCACCAAGTTGGATCCCATTTGTCAAGACAGGAGCTCATGCAGTAAGACCACCACATCAAAATGATTGGTACTATACAAGATGTGCATCGCTTTTGAGAAAAATTTACCTACACGGTCCTATCGGTGTACAAGACCTACGAACAATGTACGGTGGCACAAAACCTGTTGGATATGGAGGAGCACACCACAGAGATGCTGGCGGTGCAATAATTAGAACTGCCATACACAACTTGGAAAAACTTGGTTATCTTGATAAAGTAGAAGGAAAAGGACGAACAATTTCTCATGACGGAATGAAAAAAATCGATCGTGTATCAACTGAGATACTAAACGAACTCGTTGCAAAAAATCCAAATCTAAAGAAATATTCCTAGTGATCTTATGAGCAATCGAGATCCAAATGACGACAAGAATCCATCTGACGCTGAAGTTACAGCACTAAAAGATCAGGCTCTCAGATCCCTTCTTGCACCTGAAGCAAGACTGAGACTAAACAATGTACGAATGGTCAAACCTGAACTTGCTGCAATGGTAGAAAACTACCTCCTAGGCATGGCCTCTCAAGGAAGACTGCGCAACCAGATATCAGACGATCAATTAAAGCAGATCTTACTTTCTATCCAACAACCAAAGCGCGATTTTAAAATAAACAGAAAATAATATACCCGAAAATATATTAGGGGTAAATTAGTCGAAACCATCTATGAAAGCAGTTGTTTATGAAAAATATGCCCCAAATGACGATTACAAATCAATTTTACAAGTAAAAGAAGTCCCAGACCCAAAACCAAAACCAAATGAGGTTGTCTTTAAGGTAAAAGCAGCCGCATTAAACTACAACGATATCTGGGGAATGCGAGGTCAACCAGTACCAGTACCATTACCACACATTTCTGGTTCTGATGCTGCAGGCGAAGTAATTGCAGTTGGCGAAGATGTTACGGGTTTCAAAGTTGGCGACAAAGTTGTTTCTCATTCAAACATGTCATGCCGAGTTTGTCAAGCATGCACTGACGGACGCGAATACGACTGTACAAAGAGAACAATCTGGGGATTTCAAACAGGTCCTCTCTGGGGTGCATTCTCCGAGATCACTCATTTGCCAGAAGTTAATGTGGCAAAGATTCCTGATGGCGTAAGCTTTGATGATGCAGCAGCTGCCTCAATGACACTACTTACTTCATGGCACATGCTAGTAGGAAGAGCAAGAATTAGACCAGGACAGACAGTACTCATCATGGGAGGAGGCTCTGGCGTTGGCAGCTTTGGAATTCAAATTGCAAAACTTTACAATTGTACTGTAATCTCGACTGCAAGTGGCGACAAACTGGACAAACTAACACAACTTGGTGCAGACTTTGCAGTAGACCACAGAAAAGAAGATTGGAGCAAGCAGGTACGAGATATTGCCAAGCCATATGGTGGAATTGATATTGCATTTGACCACATTGGTCAGACCCATTGGAATGCACAACTTACATTGCTAAAGTATGGCGGAACCCTAGTCACATGTGGAGCAACCACAGGCTATGATGCAAAGACCGACCTCAGGCACATATTCTTCAAGGGAACAAACATCTTGGGCTCTACACAGGGAACCAAAGCAGAATTAGAACAGGGCCTCTACTGGATGGGCAAGAAGAAGATAAAGGCCATAATTGACTCTACATACAGCTTTGAAAACGCAGCAGAAGCACATACTAAGATGTTGACTGGAAAAGGACTCTTTGGCAAAATCTTAATGAAGCCATAGTCCAACCAATTTTATGTCAAGACTCTTGCGTAGTCTTTTATTTGTACCCGGAAACAATCAACGCTTCTTAGAAAAGGCAAAGACACTTTCTGCTGACATTGTCTGTTTTGATCTTGAAGATTCTGTACCGCTTGAAGAAAAAAAATCTGCGAGAAATTTAATCAAAAGCGCTCTTGAAAATCGTTCTGGCTATCAAGCAGAAATCTATGTCAGGACAAATTCACCAATATCTGGGTTGGTGGGTGATGACCTTGTTGCAATTGTTCAAAAGGGAATAGACGGCATAGTGATACCCAAAGTCAATAATGTAAATGAAATAAAAAAAATAGAAAAGGCACTAGCAAGTCTGGAAAAGAAGCGAAAATTAAAGCCAATAGAACTTATGGCATCAATCGAGTCCTCTGAAGGAGTGGTGAATTCATATCATATTGCATCT
>DATFDB010000191.1:0-2726 GCA_035252445.1 Nitrosotalea sp.
ACGAACATACACACACTGATCATATGATATGGCCATCTCATTTTCGTGAATCTGCCTATCTGTGAGCTTGGCACCTGAATCTCTCACGAGTGCAGCAGGTATGGCTTCAGCTCCTTCGCCCATCTTGAGGTTTGCAATGGATGCCAGATTGTCTGCAACTGCTTGTAATGTAACCTTGAGAGGATTTCCATGCAAGTCTTTTTGACCTCTAAGATCTGATAATGGCTCTATTCCGGAGCATGCAATTGCAACACCAATCGTTCCAACTCTAGAAGGCATTAATCTACTATCCACAATGATAATTCCAACATGAGTTTTGTATGTAAGAAGAAACTTACGCCTAAGTTGCTCTGCTACGGTATACGGATCAATTGGATATAAAATCACAGAACCCTTTTTTGCATTAGATTTATCGATTCCTGCATTTGGGGCCATAATGTAATCTGATGATGTTATGACAAATCCTGGAATGCCACCAAAGATGACATCTGATTCTCTCAAGATGATCTCGGCTATTTTTGGTTTAATTTGAAACCTTGATGCAACTCTTTCAGCTTCTGGAGACGACATTACTTTGTCGTACTCTATTATTCTTCCTTGGGAATTTGCAACATACTTGCTTGATATTACAATGACATCGCCAGTTTGCAGCTTTATCTCGTTATCTGCAAGATCTGACTTTAGGCTTTCAAAAAGATCAAATCTTCCGTCCTTTGGACTCGATTTTATGGAGAATACTGAAAGTGGCATGGGCATCTTATGTTTGAATTTGTTATTTAGCGTTCTGCAAATAGCATCATCCTGACTGATTCTTGCTTTGTTTTGAAACAATTTTCCTTTTAATAATGAATGCAATTAGACCTGCAGCAACTGCTACCAAAATACCGTCAATCAAGAGGTGGCTGTTGTCTGTATTGGATGCATCAGTATTGGAAACATCAGTATTGACCGTAGGGCTATTTTGGGCCGTAGTGTTCAGAGATGTTTGGTTGTTTTCTTGCGGAGTTCCTTGTATTATGTAAACAGGAAAGGTAACTTCGTCAAGCGAGCCGGTACTGGCCTTTGAGATATCAGTGTCATTTAGGTCAATTTCAACTTGATAATTTCCTGGATTATCAAACTGGTATGGTATACCTACTTTTCCTGCTATGGTCGACCCACCTGGCATTACAAATACAGGTTCTGTTGAATTTCGTATGACGAGCTTATAGTAAATGTCCCCTCTAGGTGCTTTACTTTGTGGATCTAAAAATTGGATGAGAATGATAGTAGTTTGCCCTGCAGCAGGAGTTGCCGGCGAAGTTGAAAGTTCTACATATGCTAATCCTTTGCTTGACAGCCTAATTTGAGGTGCTGACTCTTCTTGTGCAAAAGCCATGCACTGGAGCAATGATGCCAGCATGATAAAAGATGACAATTGCAAAAGCCTAGAAGTCACTTCTTTTCTAGATGGCTTTTGATGGAATGTAAATCTTTGGAAGTATTCCTTTCTGCAAACGTTTTAATTTCTAAAAATGTTAATTTCTTCTATTGAATATTACAGAGAAGATTCTAGCAAAAGCATCAGGCAAAAACAAGGTTTCGCCAGATGATGTTATCTTTGCAAATGTAGACAAGGTGATGGTACACGATGTATCAGGACCTGGTGTAATTGCAGTATTTGAAAAATTAAAGAAAACAGGAATGAAAATTGAGAAACTGTGGAATCCTGATAAAGTGTGGGTAGCAGAGGATCATTTTGTACCAGCTGCAGATAAAATATCTGCTCAAAATGTAGTGCTACTGACACAGTTCACAAAAGAATATGGAATTAAAAAACACTTCAAGTATGGAATGGGCCAGTACGGGATATGTCATACTCTATCTCATGAAGAAGCCATGGTTCTACCTGGTGAAGTATACGTTGGTGGAGATTCACATACAAATACAACGGGAGCTCTAGGAGCATTTGCAGCAGGACTTGGACACACAGACGTAGCATACGTTCTATTGAATGGAAAGATCTGGTTCAAAGTTCCTGAGACATTGTACTTTAAGCTAAACGGAAAATTACCTGATTATGTCATGGCAAAGGATTTGATATTGAAAATAATTGGAGATATAGGTACTGACGGTGCAGCATACAAGACAATGCAATTTGGTGGCTCTGGAATTTCTGAAATGTCTGTTGAGGAACGATTGACACTAACTAACATGACTACAGAAGCAGGAGCAAAAAGCGGGATAATTGAACCTGATCAAAAAATACATGATTATTTGACACAACGGGGAGCTACAAATTACAATGAAGTTCACGGAGATTCTGATGCCCAATACTCCAAAATATACGAGTATGAAGCATCGGAAATTGAGCCAATCGTGGCAAAGCCTTTTTCGCCTGAAAATGTAACTGTTGCACGCGAATTGTCCTCTATCCCACTTGACAAGGCATACATAGGATCATGTACAGGTGCAAAACTTGACGACTTGAGAGCCGCTGCAAAAATACTCAAGGGAAGAACTGTAAAGATAAGAACAGAGGTACTACCAGCCGCAATATCTATTTTCAGAAAGGCAATGGATGAAGGACTAGTGAAGATTTTCATGGATGCTGGAGTCATGGTAGGCCCACCAACCTGCGGTGCTTGTTGTGGTGCACACATGGGGGTCTTGGCAAAAGATGAAGTGTGTATCAGTACAACAAATAGAAACTTTCCAGGTAGGATGGGTCATGTCGAATCAAAAAC
>DATFDB010000192.1:0-5446 GCA_035252445.1 Nitrosotalea sp.
CTAACAAGTTCGCCTAATTGTTTTCCAAGTCTGATTCCAGGATAGGGCTCAAAACCAAACATGCCTGCAAATTTCTTTACCTTTATGGCTTTCACAATTGCACCATTAGCTAATGCTTTTTGAATGGTTTTTGACTGGCAACCCCTAAATGCTTCTGTTACGTCCTTTACATCCATTTCTTTGGCAATTCGTTCGGCATCTAGTTTTTTTAATTTCTCTTGTATTATTTTGAGGCCATGTTGCCTTTTAGCTTCATATTCTACTACTTTTTCAAGTTGATCTAGTTTCTGAACTCCCTTTACTTCCACTACCCCTCCGCCTTCAATTGAAACATTGACATCTTGTCTTATTGAGCCAAGTCCCCTCTGAACTCTTTTCGTTGCACGCAACATGCGCCCTATTGTCAGTGCAATTTTTTTAATTTCTTGAGGAGTTCCACTTACAGGATCAAGCGCTATCTCTACTAGTGGTATTCCCAATCTATCCAAAGTATACTCTCTGATGTCAGGCAAATCATTGAGAAGCTTTGCCGCATCTTCTTCTAAACAGATGCTTTGAACACCAATATTCTTTCCATCTACTTCAAGACTTCCCCCAAGTCCAATCAGCATAGTTCTCTGAAACCCAGACGTGTTTGAGCCGTCTATGACCAGCTTTCTCATAACGTAAACTTCGCTGAAGACATTTGTTTTCAATGCAGATGCTATTATCAAAGAGGTTTCCTTTGCATCAGAACTTACGTCATGAGGAGGTTCTTCATCTTGTTCTACAAGGCAGCTGCTTTCAAGATTTGCATAATACAGTATGGTCTTTTGTTTACTGGTTTCAAATAACGCACTAGGATCTAATTCTCCAAGTTCACTTCTTGCTATTCTTAATTTTCGTGAAAATTTTAACGGATATTCTGTTGATTCTATTGCAGAACAATTACAAAACAATTTTTTTCCTGTCCCAAGCTGCTGATGTATCTCTAAGCCAACCTTGAGTCCAATTTTATCAATCTGTACTTCAGACACTTCTAATTTTACCGTCATACTTGTTTTAAGTCTTAGTCTGAAACTTCTAAAGATATGTTTTCTTTCATCATTTTTTCTATTTCATTGATATCTCTGGAATTGCCTACCGCCCACATGGCTTTGACAAGAGCAGTTTCTGGAATCATATTTCCAAGTGGAACTACACCTAGGTTTAACAAGTCTCTACCACTATCATAAACTGTCATGCGTACGACCCCATCTATGCACTGTGACGTCATGCCAAGAAACAATCCTTTTCTTTTTGCGTGTTCTATGGCTTTGTACATAACTTTACCTACGTGTCCAAGACCAGTTCCCTCAAAAATAATTGCCTTGTAACCTGAATCAATTAGATGTTCCATTATAGTGGGATCAAGGCCTGGATAATATTTCATTAGCATGACCTTGCTGTTAAAATTAATTTTAGGATTGAACGCTTTTTGAGATGAATTAAACAGTGTATTTTTTTCAACACTGTCTTTTTTTACAATAAATGCAGGCGACCCGCCTACTGTTTGAAATGCGTTTCTTTTGCTTGTATGGTTCTTTCTTACTCTTGTTCCCCAATGACAAGCCACTTCATCATCACTTGTTGAATTGTGCATCACAACAAAAATTCCGTTAGTATCAGTTTCTACTAGAAACCTAGCTGCCGATATGAGATTTAGAGCTGCGTCAGATGAGGGCCTATCTGAAGACCTTTGAGATCCTACCAATGCTACAGGCTTTGGAAATCCTGACAATGAAAATGAAAGTGCGGCCGCAGTGTATTGCATCGTATCAGTTCCGTGAGCCACTATGATTCCCTTGTATTCTGATCTTGCACATGAGTTGAGCTTTTCTGCAATTTTTATCCAATGTTCTGGTAGTAGATTTTCAGAATATTCAGAAAATAATACTTCGGTATCTATGTTGGCTATCTTGGATAGTTCTGGTACACTCGCATTAAGTTCATCTGCTGTCAGTGCTGGAGTTACCCCTCCGGTTCTGTAATCTATCCTGCTTGCAATGGTTCCTCCAGTTGATATCAATAAAATCTTGGGCAACTTTGGATCAATCTGCGAATGTGAAACATTTTCTTTCTTCATAGCAGGATGTGATTCTATTTCTATTTTAGATATCTTCCCAATCTCTAATCCTATGTTGTAACCATTTTTTAATTTCAGAACAATGTGATTGTCGTCACTGTATTCATATCTGGGCATCAAAATTCCTGAATATGTTGAATCTGCCTGAACCTTAACTAGGCTGCCCACCTCTACATTGTTCTTCTTTAACAATTCTAGGCTTTTTCCACGATACCCACTATAGGACATTTGCTAGGGTTAGAATTGTTATTTTATTAAAATTACCTGTAAGGTTTACAGGTAGATGCTTTAGAGGGCTTGAAATTGAGGCACCTGACGAATATGCTGATAGTTGTAAAACATCTACCTGTGAAGGTTTTAACTGTTAGAATGAAACTATGGCAAGCTGCTATCTTTGGTCTTGGCATAGAAATCAAGAAATGCTTCAAAGTCTATTGGTTCTTCCATTATTTCAGATATTTTTATTGCCATGTCTGCTATGGAAAAACACTTTTGCATAAAGTCATCCTCGGTGAATTCCATGATGGTTAGATGCGATTTGATGTCATGCAATTCATTTTTTAATTTTGTACTGACTAGTAGAATCGTCTTCAACCCCTTCCCTTGTGCATATCCTATCTCTTGGTTTACTAGGCTTGAATTAAGAATACTTGTGGTGGAGAGTATGATAAAGCATATGGTTGAACGAACAGAATCTACTAGTTGTCCAGAAAGAAAATTACCATGTGACTTATTATCGACCAAGTTCACCCTAAATCCCCTTGCAACAAGGATAGATTCTAGAATCTGTGCCTTTTGTTTATCCGTGTTGTTGTAACATAATGTTATTTTGAATCTCGGTTTCTTTTTTTGTTGGTCTTCTGTATTGCCCTGATTCAGTCCTGTTCAACCTCAGGAGCATTTAGTTTGTATTTAGCTACTTGCCTCCTCTTGTATCTGATAACGTAGATCTTTCTTACAATTCCTCGTCTTACCATGTTTTCCAATATTTTATCTGTACAATTATCATGATAATTTCGATCCAGTTTCATATCGGCGTCTTTTTTGATGAAGTTTTATCACTAGTAATGTCAGAAGGACGGAAATGTGTCTTTGTTGTCTTGCCCATGCGTTTCTTCATATATACAACTGCGACTGCCCCTCCAGCCGGTACAAAGAACAATGGCATTAGCCAGAAATTCACATCCATGTTTCTTGCAGGCTCAACCATTGGCATATTCATATCACTTGTATCTGTTGAGTTGCCAGGCTCAACTACCGTAGTATACTGCACAGCTTGGTC
Source organism: Nitrosotalea sp. (assembly GCA_035252445.1). GTDB lineage: Archaea > Thermoproteota > Nitrososphaeria > Nitrososphaerales > Nitrosopumilaceae > Nitrosotalea. The sequence continues at coordinate 3,387 of DATFDB010000192.1, forward strand.
ACTATGTGCAATGTCTGAGAATTCAAAGGTCACAGGACCTGTTTTGTCAAATTGAAAATACTGGTATGCTCCTCCGAACTGTGTCGAGTCTTCAACTTTGTACAGTTGTTGCCCATTTTGTGTAATTGTAAAGATATAGTGAGCAGGTATTGCTTCGTACTTGATGTTGTCATAGACCTGATATATGAACATGATTTGTTTCCCAGTTGTAATGTAATGTGGTTCCCAATCAAGGTCTACCTCGTATGCTCTGTTAGGGGTAAGTCGTATGACTGGGAATTTTGTAATCTCATTTCCATATGCATCAACAGGAACAGCTTCTGATGGTTTTACTATCACATAACCCTGCATCCACGGATGTAAGGTACAGAAATACTCGAATGTTCCAGCCTTTGTAAACTTGTGGGTCCAGGATTTTTCCATGGGGATGTAGCCGCTGTCAAAAAGACCATTTGGCTGCCCCGCGCTATTTCCAAGAAGACTTGCTCTGCCTGAAGAGTGACCGCTTGTTATAGTGTGAGTCTCTTTATCCTGATTTATCCAAGTTACACTTTGATTCACAGATATGGTGACAGTGGGTGGTGAATACCAAGATGGAGCATCGGTGTTAAATTGCGGATTGTATGCACCATATGGAATAGTAACAACTTGTGATGTGCCAGCAGGGGCTTGCGATATTGCAGTATGTGCACTATATTGAGTGCCAATTGTTATGCTTACTATCTCATTTGGTCCTTTCCACTCTGACATGCTAGTATTTGGAGCACCTGATCCTTGCAGCTGGATTTGAAAGTTAACTGGGCTTACGTTTTCCAAGGAGCTTGTAACCTGAATATCTTTTCCATTATCTGCAAGCGCAGACTCGTTTGAAAGTATCAGCACACCATTGCCTTCCATCTGTTGAGCCCTTATGCCATAATTCTCGTACGGTATCAACTTTCCCTGTGGATCTGTAAAGGATATTTGAAGAGCAAGCGGCTGATCCGTCTCTATTGGAGTAGATATTATTGTAACATGAACTGAACCGTCAGAAGAAACTGCTTTTCCTACGACCAACGAGCTGTTAGATTCTGTCTGCGTAAATGTTGGGGTCTGATCGTAATACTGCGCAAAGGCAGGGCTGTGCACTAGATACAAACTAAACAATATGGAAATGATCACACCATAGGTGAGAGATTCTTCAAAGATCTTTTTGTTTTTGACTTGAAATAATCGTGAAAAAATATTGATTGTTGAGCAGGGAGTTATGCTGTAATTCTTGTTTTTTTTATTTTTGGTCATTTGTCTACCTTTTAATTTTTCATTAGGTAGACATTATTAGCTCCTTCTGGGGGCGGTTTAGGAATTTTGTCCCAAGGCTAATGTCATAGCCTGTTTTTACATCGATGGCAATCTACTTTTAAGGCTTTTCATGATCAATTTTCGTCATCACAAGAGTGGATCAATTTCTGGAGCCACAATGTGGGATGAAGTATGTGATAAGTGATGGATATTGAACTAATTTAGATAACCTGTCCTTGATGAAAAATTAGAATTTTTAACAAATTTTTGTATTTGAAAATTACCTGTAGTAAGGAACTGCTACCTTTTCGCCTATCTTGAGTTCCTTTTGAGTTCTTACTTTTCGAACAGCTTCCTCAAAATGCCTCATAGTTACTTTGGCATCTGCTGCTTGCTTTTCGGCTTCCTTTTGGTCAGGATATTTGGCTAGGAATTCATGTATGACAAGTGAAACTGCCGTATTGGCAATGGATGCTACATCTGCTCCGCTCATTCCATCGCTTGCTTCTGCAATCTTGTCCAAATCTACATAGTCAGGATTCTTTATACCGTCAACCATTGATTCTCTAACTACAGGAATATCCTTTGCATTTATTTCCAATATCTTCTTCCTTCCTTCCTTGTCTGGTAGTGGAACCAAAATGATCTTGTCGAATCTGCCTGGTCTTAATAGTGCGGTGTCTATCATATCTGCTCTGTTTGTTGCAGCCAAAACAACTACACCACGTAGGCTTTCTATTCCATCAAGTTCTGTTAGCAACTGGCTGACTACTCTTTCA
>DATFDB010000193.1:0-3035 GCA_035252445.1 Nitrosotalea sp.
GACAAGACCGCCGACAAAAATTCCAAGCAATGCAATTCCTGCAAACCATCCTGGCAGTGTATACAATATTAGGGATGGAACAACAAGTATTCCGCGTGAACTTTCTGGAAAGCCTGCAAGGAAGTTCATAGCATTTGGCACGGCAAAGACCAGCACTCCCATCAATGCAAGTATTGCAAGTCCTACTCCGTAGAGCGGAAGAAGTGCAGTACTCTTTCTAAGCTTATGTGCACTCTCAGAGCTGAGCACACCGCTTATTGCATGTGGATAAAGATAAAGAGCCAGTGCGCTTCCAAGAATTAGTGTGGCGTAGGCAGGTACTAGGGAAGATGATAGCGTGACATAATTTGGCTTTACTTGACTGAATACGTGGGAAAATCCTCCAATGCTGATTGGAACTGCTATGATGACAACAAGAACCGTTATCCAGATTATAATGTCCTTGAATACTGCTGTAAGAGTTGCACCTCGCAAGCCGCTTGTGTATGTAAAGGCTGCCAATACTACAAAGGCAATCAATAGCGAGATCTCTTCTACCATTTGGGCATTGGCAAAACCTGCAAACATTACTGTGAGGACTGACTGCATGCCGACTATCTGTAATGCAATGTATGGCAACTCTGCAACAATTCCTGTTATTGCAATCATTATTGCAAGTGTGGAACTGCCAAACCTGTCTTTTACAAAGTCTGACGCTGTGATGTATCCCTTCTCTTTTGCAAGCGTCCACAGCTTGGGCATGGTTACAAGTGCTACTCCAAATGTAAGCATGACATAGGGAATTGCAAAAAAATAGAGTGAACCCTTGGCAAAAACCCCTGAAGGGATTGCGACAAAGCTATACGCTGTGTATAGATCCGCTCCTATAAGGAAAAAGACCAACGTCGTGCCAAGCTTTCGTCCTGCAAGCGACCACTCGTGAACATGGTTGAGGTCTCCTTTTCTCCAATACTTTCCATAAAACCCTAAAACAATAAACACAATGAAAAGTGAGACAAATGCAATTATTACATCAGAGCCTATCATGGTGTTTCTCCTTTAGATGTGCAAATACAAAGTAAAATCCGGCAGTTGCAAATAACCACAAAGTTTGAAACCAGTAAAAGAACGGTAGTCCTAGCATTTCGGGGGACTCTCTGTTGTAGATTGGAACTCCGAGATTGACAAAAGATGGAATCAAGATCATTAGTACAAGTATGACATGTATCTTCTTAATTCCCATACCCCATGTTGGATTTGATGGTAAAGATATAAGGATTGAGAATTATACTGATGAGGAAACTAGCCTGTTGTAGATTTTTTTGCTTTTTTGCCTACTGCAAGCATGAACATGACACTTTTGTTTTCAGCATGTGGTGAAAAAAATTCTGTAACTTCGTCATCATAAAATGTAAGGCCTGTTGCTCCAATATCTTGAGCATATGAGGCAAGATATATCTTTCCTGCAATAATGCTTGCATCAATTTGCGCAACTCTGTATCCGCGGTTTCCAAAATACTCAAGAACTTTTTCAAGGTCTACCATGAAAAATATTGTGACGGAAGCATCATATGGCAAGCTCTGGTCAAGCCCCAAATGGCCTGACATGTTTCGAAAATCTCCTTTGTGCAAAATTTCAAGGGAATTATTTTCCTTGTTGTAAAAATATGCACCTTGCTCTATTCCATCCACTGCATTTACTATAACATAGATGTCATTGATGGTCTCATTTTCTTCAAAATCCGAGATAATTCCTCTTGTGGAACTTTGCAGTATGGTTGACAGCTGCTCGCGTGATATGGAATCATGAGAGAACTTGCGTGTAGAGCCACGCCTAATGATTGTCTGCTCAAGACTGTCATCTGTGATAACACTGTCTGCAAGCTTGATTGCATTTTTGCTTGGCTGTAACATTTTGTTATCTATCTTTTTTCTCCATGTCGAGACTTCATCTCTTTCTGTAAGCGAGGATGAATGATGCATGTTGGTTATGGCTGAAAATTCAAGGCTGTGTTCTGTCTTATCTGTAATCTTGTCAAGCGGTGGAGGGCTTGGATAGTCTTGTTCTACATGTCCAAGTGAAAGCAGAGCTAGTGCAGCTTCATTTTTTCCGTCAAGGCCTAGAAGTTGATTTATCTCAGAATCTACAAACCCAAGTATCAATTTTGAGGGAAGGTTGTGTGCACTTGTTATTGCAAGAGAGTTGGAAAGAATAGTGCCACAATCCCAAAACGCATGTCTGTATTCCCTTGCTTGATACTTGATGGAATTTCTTGAAAATACATCAGTGAAGACAAGTGTAACAGGAGAACTTGAGACAAAAGGCTCGTTTGCTGTTGCGTTAGAAAGGATCTTTCTATAGTCTCCCTTTCGAAGCATTACAAGTGCGAGATTTTTTGGATCAAAATAGTAAACTCCAGATTCAAGCCCTGAAACATCTGTGCAAACAACATACATCTCAATATGGTAAAGGGCACCTGTACACGATGCTGCTCTAAAATCTACCTCCCCTAACGGAGGTGAAAACTTGAGTGTTTTCGTAATGCCGCCTGAAAAGTAGAGAATCTTTGAGAGCAGACCAAGATCTGGCACTAGTCTGATATTTTCATGCTGTATGTTATGCGATATTGCATCAAGCGTGGTTGCTCTACTTGGCTGTTTATCTACTGTAATCTTGATTTGCTGTTTGTTCTTGTAAATTTTATACGGAATAGGTCGGTTTGCAGGATGATATGTATGAGACATGTCAAGCAAGATTCCGTTTGGGTGCTTTGTCCCATTGTGGTATTCCCAAGCAGCATCTATTTCATAATTTTTCATAATAACAAGATCACGTTGCTAAAACTATCTTAAACATTGCCAAAAGAGTATGCTGTATATCTAATGTCGAATTTTCTGTGTAGAAACTGGACATGATTTACACTAGGCATCTACTCCGTCTGTTTTTAGACTAGTTATTGGAGTTTATGGGATTGTATGGTATTGACGTCCAGCCACTCCACACGCTACGGCAAAAGCAACTACTCCTGCCACCAGAATGGCTCCATACAACTGTG
>DATFDB010000194.1:0-5726 GCA_035252445.1 Nitrosotalea sp.
ATTGGAAGATTTGCTCCTCCGGGAAGTCCGAAGACTATGTTTGCGCCCTCTTTCTCTAGGGCAACCATTAAAGATCTAGCACCTGACATTTTTTCCATAATTTTAACTCCAAACAATTAGCTGTAGTCTACAGCATAAGGTCGACTAGCAGCAGAATACCAGAAATGCTTGCCGAGCCTCCTAACTTCATTTTAGTCTATGGATTTTTCATCAGATATAATTTATAAATATTGCTGGTGAAAATGAACAAATTAGTAAAAAATGTACTAGTGTAATGTGGATATTTCAAAGTCAAAAAGGCACTCTTGTTTCACAAGACTTAAACTAGAATGATCTCAAGCAATATTCGATTTTGGGAGATAAAGACGAGATACAGGATATCATTACAACTTTCTTTAATGCAGGTAAAACAAAAAACCTTGCACCATTGAGCGCAATTCAGCTTGATGACTCGAGATTTTCAAGCTATAGCGATGTGCCTCCTTTTGATCTAAAAGATTTTGCGACTACTATTGCACTACAGCAACTTAGATTTGTCAGCATATCTGACTATGCATATGAAATCAAAAATACGCGAATGGATGTATTTGATAATTGTGCAGTGGCAACATTTACTGTTACGCAAACTGGGATGATAGTAGACAATTACAGCTTTAGGGGACAGCATCTATCTATGGAAAGCAGAGGAACATTTGTTCTAGTAAAAAACCAAAAATGGAAAATTGTGCACGTTCATTTGTCTAAGATTTCTTAGTCTTTATTACTGGCTTGACTGGTTTTTCTTGCTTGTCTGCACCTTTTAGTTTCTTGAATATTTCATGGGCTTCTTTTACAGTTGCGTTCTGATGTACTATTGTTTTTACTGCCTTGATCATGGCAACAGGATAATCTGATTGCCAAATGTTTCTTCCCATGTCAACTCCAGATGCGCCTGCTTTTATGGCATCATATGTGAGTTTTAGTGCATCTAACTCTGTTGCTAACTTTGGCCCTCCTGCAATTATGACAGGCACTGGACAAGAATTTACAACTTTTTCAAAATTCTCACAATAATATGTCTTAACTACATGTGCACCAAATTCTGCAGCGATTCGACATGCTAGACCCAAATATCTTGCATCTCGTTTTTCCAATTCCTTGCCTACTGCGGTAACTGCAAGAATTGGTATTCCGTATTCCTCTCCCTCGTTTACCAAGTTACCAAGACTAACAAGTGATTCGTGTTCGTATGAAGCGCCTACAAATATCGACATTGCTAATGCTGATGCATTCAATCTAATTGCATCTTTTACAGATGTTGTTATTTTTTCATTTGAGAGGTCTTTGCCAATTATGCTAGAACCGCCTGATACTCTAAGCACCACTGGGACCGGATAACCTGCATCTACTGATGTCCTCAGGACACCACGTGTGAGCATAAGCGAGTCTGCATGAGGCAATAACGGGGCTATTGTCTTCCTTGGGTCTTCTAGTTTTTCTGTAGGTCCTAAAAAGTAACCATGATCTACTGCAAGCATTACTCCTCGTTTGTCGTATGGTTTTATTATTCGAGCAAGACGATTTTTTAATCCCCAATCCATATCTTCTTCCAAAAAATTTGCCTTAGTTAAGCCTTTCTGAATTTGTCACAATTATTTTCATTGAATCGTTTCCTTGGTGAGCATATTCTAATGCTCGTGCGGATTCTGAAAGGTCAAATCTATGTGTAATGAGTCTCTTAACATCAATTTTTCCCTCTTCAATTAGCTTAAAGGCTGCATTTGTGTCAGCCTCAGACGCCGCATAACTTGGCATTATTGTGATTTCTTTCGAGTACACTTTGCTAATGTCTAATGAAATCTTTGCATCTTTTGAAGGCACGCCAAAGAGAATCACCGTACCTCCTTTTCTAACCATGTCTATTGATTGGGAAATTGCACTTGTGCTTCCTGTTGCAACTATTGCTAAATCCACCCCCCTATTTTGCGTGCTTGAGAAAATCTTTTGATATGCGTCAGGATCAGTTGAATGAATTGCAGACGTTATTCCAAATTGTTTGGCAAAGCCTAATCGAAAATCATTCACATCAAAACAAAAAATTTCCTTCATGCCAAAAGCTTTGCTTAACATTACATGCATCATGCCAGTTGGACCTGCTCCAAATATTGCGACCGAATCCCCTTTCTTGAATTTGACCTTGTTCCATGCTCTTATACAGCATGCAAGCGGCTCTATCATAGATGCCTCCTCAAAACTTATCCTGTCTGGCAATTTTATCACGCCTCCATGTGACACATTCCATTCAGGTGCAAGAAACTCTTCGGCAAGGCCGCATGGACTCAGATTTGTTTCAGAATACTTTTGACACATTGTCTCATTTCCATGTGTGCAAAAGTGACACGAATAGCATGGCACGTGATGGTGGACAAAAACTCTATCTCCTTTTTTGAATTCTTTTACATCAGATCCAATTTCGGATACTATGCCAGATGGCTCATGGCCAAGCTTCATTGATGGTTGGCTGTATTGACCATAAATTTTCTCCAGATCGGAACCGCAGACGCCACACGCTTTCATTGTAACTATGATGTCACCTTTTCCTACATTGGGTCTCTCAACATTTTTAATCTCAACATTTGATGGTTCTTTGATATATGCAGCCTTCATCTGTATTTCAGATGTTATGAATTCCTATTTGTATTCTCTGGTTTAGTGTACATAATTATTTGAATAATTTTTACAAGATGATCCATTTTATCATTAATTTAAGATCTATTGCCAAAAAATACTAGTGCTTAATTACAAAACTAAAAAAACCTGATAACTTACATCCTCAAGATGTTAGATGGCAATTAAATTAGGCTTTTTTTGTGACAGTAATCATTATGGATTTGTGGCATGATATTGAAACAGGTCCAAAAGTACCAACGATCCTAAATGTGATAGTGGAAATACCAAAAGGCTCACAAAACAAATACGAATACGATAAAAAAAATAACATAATCAAACTAGACCGTGTTCTTTTCTCTCCATTGTACTATCCTGGAGACTATGGTATCATACCACAAACTTATGCCGAAGATGGTGACCCCTTGGATGCGCTAGTTCTAGTCACAAATCCTACTTTTCCCGGTGTCCTCATAGAAGCAAGGCCAATTGGTCTATTGAGAATGAGGGATTCAAACCAAATGGATAGCAAAATTCTCTGTGTGGCAAAAGGTGATCCAAGGTATGCAGGTCTCAAAGATATCACTGATCTGGAAAAACATCATCTGAAAGAGATAGCTCATTTCTTTCAGGTGTACAAACAACTGGAGGGAAAGAAAGTTGAGATTGTTGGCTGGAAAAATGCCGCAAGTGCAAAAAAAGTTGTACTTCACTCGATAAAGTATTATCAAAAGAATTTCAAAAAGTCATTTTTAATCTAGGTTGAACTACTACCAAATAGTCTTAAACCCATGATGCATAAGTATTGGTATGAATGAAGGGGATATTGCACCTGATTTTGAACTCCCAGCAAATAATGGGAGTATTGTAAAATTAGGTTCTTTTAAAGGACAAAAAAACATTGTTCTGTGTTTTTACCCAAAAAACCACCTATTTGCCTGTCCTTCAAAGAAAATATTCCAGATGGCAGAGGCAACAATAAAGGCGTATCCAAAAATTGTTGAACAAAACGCAGATCTTTTCGCTATATCTGTAGATACAGTTCAGGATCAAAAGAAATTTGTTGATGAATATAAAATTCCATATTTGCATCTAAGTGATACAAGTAAATCCACCTGTAAGATCTATGCTGGTCTTAATCTGGCAGGACTCGCAAAAAGGTCCACCTTTATTATCAACAAGGATGGAAAAATTGCCAAAATATTTCGAGATGTTAACGTTGGAACGCATGGACAAGAAATCATCCAAACCTTGCAATCTCTGGCATGATTTTTCTTGCTTTCAATAAATTTTTAAAGATCTGAATTAAGAATGGAGTCGTGATAGACCTTGTTGCAAAAAAGCTATTCCTCACAAGAGGTAAAGGCGTACATCAAGATAGGCTGACAAGTTTTGAATACGCATTACGTGATGCTGGTATTGCTGGAACAAACATTGTTCTAATCTCAAGTATATTTCCTCCAGGCGCTAAACTAATTTCAAAAGCAGAAGGGCTCAAATTGATAAGGCCAGGTAGCATCCAGTTTGTAATTTACGCACGAAATGATACAAATGAACCCCATAGACTTCTTGCCTCATCTGTGGGTATTGCAGAGCCTAAAGACAAAACAAAGTACGGGTATCTGTCAGAATACCATTCATTTGGAGAAACAGAAAAAGAAGCGGGTGAATATGCAGAGGATATAGCAGCGCAAATGCTTGCTTCATCGCTTGGAATCGAGTTTGATGTAAACAAAAGCTGGGATGAAAAGAAACAACAGTGGAAAATATCTAACCAGATATACAAAACACGAAATATTACTCAGAGTGCTGTTGGAGATCCTCAAGGTAGATGGACAACTGTTTTTGCAGCCGCTGTTCTGATACTGTGATTATCTTCTTCTCATGAATAGGTATATTGCCCCGCCGCCTGCGGCTACAATTCCTATTATCACATATGTTGAATAGTCAGAATTGTTTGTTGTTGGCGTATTCTCAGTCCCACTTGAATTTGTTGGCTGTGAAACAGATTTCGAAGGCGTTGTACCAATTGTGAGTGCCAAGTCATCGTTTGTAGCATTTGTAGTTGTACCGAAAATGTAGATTCCAGTAACTTGTTGTCCTGAATCTGGGCTAAACACCCAACCAGATTTAGTAAGATCTGTTGGTATGCCTTGGTTATTTGTTGGAACTATGTTTCCTCCATGATTTGTTATGTAAGTATTATTGTTTGATAGGATTGAAATTTGAAGCAAGGAATTTAGAGGAAAGAAGCCTCCATTAAAATAAGATGATCTGTTTAACTGTTTAACTCCAAAGAAATCAAGTGGTCTAATTGAGGTTACTTGGCCTTTAATTGGTGAATGTGTTGATACTTGTAACTGGTATAGTGATTGATTGTTCGCAGTGGGTGTAATTGCAAAGGTAACTGTAGAATTGGCGGAATCAACCATCTTTTTTGCTACCTCATAAAAACCTCCAGCATTTCGTATTTGTGATGGCAGAAGAATTGATGTCAGTTGATCAAATAGATATGATGACTTGAGTTGCGGTGCTGTATATATTACAGAAATTGTTCTATTTCCTGCTAACGTACCTGAGGTCCCAAGCGCATTGCTGAGTGCACCTTTTGGTTGTACATATACTGACCAAAATGACGCATTTAACAAAAATGATTTGTTAGTATCGTTGATCAAAGTATCGCCTATTGCACGGGAAACTGTTTGTATCTTTGTAATGTTATAAGATTCTATTAGTGAAGGATTGTAGATGGTAAAAATGACACATAATTGATCATTGACTCCTTCTACGCATGAATTCGCATTGGTTATTGCAACTGAGGTGACATTGGCAGAATTTGAAATTTTTTGATCTAGTGCAGTGGGAACTCTCATTTCAAGAGGACTGGTAGTGCTTAATGTAATGAATGCTGTAGTTTGGTTTTGTATTTTTTCATCGACAAGAACTTGAGCAGTTTCACGATAAGTTGCAAGTTGTGGTTGCTGTGCGTATGCACTTGTAAACGTGCTCAGTAAAATCGTCCCAATTAAAAAAACCATAATCATGGACTTCATTTAATGCCACTTTTTGGGCCGAATTAT
>DATFDB010000195.1:0-10539 GCA_035252445.1 Nitrosotalea sp.
ATTCCAATGTAAGCATATTTTTTGGGAAACACGCCATCCAAAGTTTTTTAAGCTTTAATAAAGGAATCTGACAATTCGTGAATCTTAATTAATGCCAATATGTGTTTGGTGGATGTTGCGCATAATATTGTGTGGCTTTGGGGTAGTCGGACAAAGTTTTGCAAAACTTCTTCTTTCAAGATCCGAAGATCTTTATGCAAAACATGGACTCAAGCCTAGAATTGTGGGAGTGTTTGATAGCAAAGGCTCTGCAGCATCTTCTGCAGGAATTGATCTTGATAGACTGCTAGAAACCAAGAAAAAATATGGAAACATACGAAAGTATCACAATAAGGAAAAAGAAGCAAATGGTCTTGATATGATAAACGGGATGGAAGCAGAAGTCTTGATTGAGACTACGCCAAGCAACTACAAAGATGCAGAGCCGGGCATGTCACATATTGTCACTGCAATGAAAAAAGGACTCCATGTGATTACAGTAAACAAGGGTCCACTTGCATTGGCTTTTCCATCCTTGATAGAGCTTGCCACATATAATCAAGTACAATTAAAATTCAGCGGGACTGTAGGAGGAGGTACTCCGATACTTGACTATGCAAAAAACAGTCTAAGAGGAGAAAGAATAGTTTCTTTTCAGGGCATACTTAACGGTACTACTAATTACATTCTTACAAACATGGCAATGGGCGGCGTGACGTTTAAGACTGCACTGGCCGACGCAAAGAAAAAAGGGTATGTCGAAGCAGATGAATCACTTGACATTGACGGTTTTGACGCGGCGGCCAAACTTGTCATCCTAGCAAATTGGATAATGGACATGAAGGTGACTATCAAGGACATCAAGAGGACAGGAATCAGAAATGTGAAAGCAGATGACATTAAAAAAGCATCCAAGAATCATTCGGCCGTGAAATTGGTCGCTTCTTGTGACAGAAGCCTCGAGGTATCTCCAAGAGAAATTCCAGTGGACGATCCACTCTGTGTCAATGGGACTCTGAATGCAATTACATTCAACTCAGAACATTCTGGACAGCAGACAATAATTGGTCGTGGTGCAGGAGGTATGGAAACTGCAAGTTCCATACTGCGAGATTTGCTTGATATCAAACAGGAAATGACGCGAGTTTGAAATCTCACCCTCTATCCAAGACAGACAGCAACGAGGTACTCGAGTCAATAGCAGTACAATGGAAGATAGAAATTCCAAAGATAAAGACACTTGTCAAACATGAGATCGATGAAGAGACATCAATCATAACAGGAGAGGGGTTCATAGCAATCAAGTCTGGTGAAACGTATTTGCCGTTTCTCTCAGAAACTTCGTTGCTTGAAAAATTTCCAAAAATAGTGGTTGATGCAGGAGCTATCAAGTTTGTCTGCAATGGAGCAAACATCATGCGTCCCGGAATCAAAAAGTTTACAGAATTCCAAAAGGATCAGATAGTGTGTGTGACAGAAGAAACTCATAACAAATTTCTTGCAATAGGAAAAACCCTTGTGTCAAGCGAGGAGATGGCAAACATGACAAAAGGAGAAGCCGTCAAAAACTTGCATTATATTTCAGACAAGCATTGGGAAGCAGCAAAAACAATTAAAAAGTAATTCTAGTTTTGGGTTGATTCTCTGATTCCATTTTTGTCGCAGACAAGAACGTCGATTCCATCTCCACTTGCAGAATCACGCATTATGGCTGATTTTATCGACTTTACTGCAAGTGTAACCGCATCTTTTTCTGACATGCCTTTTTTGAATTCTTGGTCAAGTACTCCAAGTGCCATTTCTGCACCAGTACCTACTGCAGCATAATCATCAGGAAGAACAGAACCTAACGGATCAAGGGTATAGATGGACGCGTCACCATCTACTCCGCCAACAATCACCTGAGTCAATAACGGGTAAAATCTTCTTTCATACATAAGAGATGACATCATTTTAGCAACAGAGTTTGGAGGGATTTCTCTTTTTAATTCGAGTTTTCTTACTTTTGTGAGTGCTCGCATCTGCATTGCCAAAACCTGCATGTCTGCCACCATTCCTGCGCAGCAGGCGCCTACAAAGTCAGTTATCTTAAACGTCTTCTTGGTAGTCTTACTTACTACAAAATTGCCATATGATATTCTTCTTTCGCTTGCAAGCACTATACCCCCATCATATGTTATTCCGACGGCAGTAGCACCTGGCATATACATATAGGCCATATTTGAACTGCCAAACGAGCACAATAAAGGCCTTTCTCTAAATCAAATAAGATCTTATTTTGGCACGAGGTTTTACAGTATGAAATAGAATCTTGCTAAGAACTGAATTTTTTTATTATTTTGCACATGCATTTTGTAGTCTTTTTGAGCAGATCGACTCTGGCAAATTCATTAGGCGAGTGTATTCTTGCATAGACAAATGTGCTTCCAACAGATATGCATGGAGACTTTAGCACTTTTGCAAACGAATGCATTGGACCTGTGCCAGCAGATGAGACACTTATTATTGATCTTCCAAAAGATTCGTCTGCAGCCTCTTTTACCACTTTAACAAATGGATCAGATGTTTTAGTTCTTGACGCGGCCTCTCCATGAATCATATGTACATGTATATCTCCAAATCCTTTTGACATAAGATGTCTTTTAAGCCTAGACAGTTGTTTTGATGGGTCCATTTTTGGCACTAGTCTGAAATCAATTTTTACTATGGCTTTTGACGGTAAGACTGTTTTTGCTCCAGGCCCTTCCCAACCAGAGGAAAACCCAGCAATATTGCAAGTAGGATCTCCCACTATTGCCTTTCGTATTTCAATTCCTTTTTTGTTTCCCAGAAATCTCCTTATGCCGTATTCTTTTTTGAATGATTTTATATCAAACGGTTCATTTGCGACCACAGCAAGTTCTTGCTTTGTAAAACTATCCACTTCTTTGTACCAATCTTTGATGAGAATCTTTCCGCTCTTGTCTCGGAGTGTCTTTAATGCTTCAACCAGCCTCCACGCAGGATTCTCTATTAGTACTGCAAGACTAGAATGTACATCTCTAATTGATTCCCTAATGGAAAGTTCAACATATAACAGGCCTTTCATTCCAAGGCTGATGATAGGTCTGTCTTTTTCATCAACATATCCGAATTCCCAAATTACGCCGTCACATGATAATTTCTTTTTATATTTTTTTAGGTAATCTTCCACATGCATGCTTCCAATTTCTTCCTCACCTTCGACTAGAAATTTTATATTGCATGGTACATCACCTGTTGTTTTGAGAAAAGCTTCCACTGCCTTGATTCTAGTAACAAGTTCTCCTTTATCGTCTGCTGAACCGCGTCCATAGATCTTATTTCCCCTCATTTTACCGCTAAAGGGAGGATCGTTCCATAATTCAATCGGCTCTTCAGGTTGAACGTCATAATGATTGTAAAATAATATGGTTCTATTCGGGTTTTTCTTTGACATTACTTCGCCATACACTGCAGGAGGAATACCTTTGCCAAGACGTAGTATCTCTGCCTTGATTCCAGACTTTTTCATTATTTTGACTACAAGACTTGCACATTCTTCTAGTCCCAGGTTTTTTGCAGAAACGCTTGGTTGCCTGATTAATTTCTGAAGGTCGGAAATCAATGCTGGCATATTTTTGTCAATGTATCTTTCTTGCATTAGCATATCACTTGGTCCTATCAAATGGCTTCATTGCAGCAGGTATGAATTCCAATAGATCTGTGGCTACAATGTGTAGCCCATTTTTCCTTTGTGCTATAACTCCGGCTTTGCCGTTTACAAATGCAGCTGCAGATGCTGCCTCCACTGGATTTCTATTCTTGGATAGCATTGCAGCAACTATGCCTGACAGCACATCTCCGGTTCCGCCAACTGTCATGGATGCAAGATTTTTTGGGTTGAGGAATGTACGTACTCCATCCGATACAATGTCAGTTGGGCCCTTGAGCAATATCGTAATTCCATTTTCTTTGGCATATTTTTGCACCATGAGTGTCCTCTGTTTCAAGTTGTCTGGAGGCATCTCACCGAAGAGCCTTTTGAACTCTCCTGCATGTGGAGTGACCGTGACTTTTTTGTCTTTAATTTCAGGAAGAATTTCCGGCACCAACGAACTTGCATCAAGAGAGAGCATTACTGCCCTATCAAGCAAATCTTTCACTAACATTTTCAATGCTTCTCTGTCTTGAATTCCAAGCCCCATTCCAATTGTAGCGGAATGAAGATTTTTTGGCAATATTCCAACTAGTTTTCTTGCAGCCCCTCTTGTAAGTTTGGCATCAACAAGCGGAATTACTATTAGATTTGGCGAATATGCTCTTGTTGCAGTAACATTGATCTTAGGTACGCAGGTGTAGACAAGGTCAGTGCCTGCCCTAAGTGCAGCAAGCGATGATAGAATAGGAGCGCCGTGGTAGAGATAACTGCCTCCAAGAACAAGAACCCTGCCATTTTCACCCTTTCGTGAAGAAGGTTTTCGTGCAGGTATGAAAGTTTTAACAAATGCAGGTTGAAGAATTTTGTTCAACTAATCTTTCTATTTTTTCTCGGTGGATAAACCTTCGTCTTGGTTTGATTCTTCTTCTGGTATCTCGGTAGTTTGCTCTGTTACTGTTCTTCTAAGATCTTTTGGAGTTGTTACTTTTCGTGCAAACGCAACATATGTTGTGTGACCAATTCCACGGAAAGAATGCCTGGTCTTGCCTTCGCGTGCTTCGATTGTTCTTACAATTTGTTCTGTGAATTCCATATCAAAAAAGTCATTTTCCCACAAGGATATTGCAAGGTTTTCAAGCTGGTTCATGGTTGGGCATATTGCCACTATGAAACCACTTCCTTTGAGCATCTTTCTTGCCTGAGGTACCACTGTCCATGGGTCTCCCAGATCCACCACTACCAAGTCTACATCTGTTTGCGGTACTTTTTTGGAGCTTTTGATATCAAGTTTTTCCATCGTTACATATTTTGATACGCCTGCGCGTTCGATGTTTTTCCTTGCTATTGCCATAAAGTTTTCATCGACATCGTATGTGTATACATGGCCTCTTGGTTTCACAAGACTTGCAAGAAAAGTTGTAAGAGAACCACTTCCTGTTCCAATCTCCACTATTTTCTGCCCGCTTTGCAATCCAGTTCTTGCTGCAATATATCCCAAATCTTTTGGATATACAATCTGGGTGCTACGTTGACTTTTCATCACATAGTCGTACACAGTTGGTTCTAGAAGATAGATTATCTTCCCTTTGTTGGTCTTGATTGCACTTCCATATTCCTTACCTATTGTTTTTTTATGATCAATGATACCAACATGAGTGTGAAATTGCTGTTTTCGTGATACTTTCATTAGCCATTTTTTTGAATCACTAAAGAAGAATAACACGTTGCTGTTCTGTTTTATTTTCTTCACAACTATGCCTGATTCCCTGCTGATAATAATATTTCCAAATTTTAAAAGTCCAGACTACATCCTGTCAGGCGCGTCAACTCCCAAAAGAGATAGCGCTTTTGCAAGTGTTTCCTTAAATGACCACACAAGACACAGCCTTGCATTTATCATCTCAGGTGATTCAGCAGTCAGCACCTTAGCGTGCTCATAAAATGAATTAAATGATACGGCAAGGTCATAACAATATCTGGCAATTATTTTTGGAGATAGATTCTTTGCCGAGTCTTCTACTTGGATATCAAATTTGCCAATCGTTTTTACAAGATTTTTTTCATATAAAGTGGATAAGATATCAAATGGTGCTTCAAATTCTGGCACTTTGCCTGCTTTTTCAATAATACGAATTGCCCTTGCATATGCATACTGAACATATGGTCCTGTATCACCTTCCAGACTGAGAGATTCAGTAAGGTCGAATGTAATTATCTTGTCAAGGTCCTGTTTTATCATGGCATATCTTACAGCCCCTACAGCAACCTGTTCTGCAATCTTTACTAATGAAACTTCGTCAAGATCAGGATTTCGTTTCTTTGCTTCTTCATATGTCTTTACTCCCAATATATCAAGAACATAATCGGCGTTGACGTATACCCCCTTTCTACCAGACATCTGAACAGATTTTCCACCAGTCTCAAGGTTGAGAGTCTTTGCCGTATCAGAGCTTAATGTCACTGATTCATACCCCAAGTGTAAATAGGATTTGTTGACAGATTTGAATTCAGAAATTATTTTTGTAATGATTTTTTGCAGTCTTGACTGCCTTGAATCTATAATTGTGATTACTTTGTCTCCCGTAAAGTCAAGTTTGGTCCCTGTATTTTCAAGAGTTGTTTGCCACAATACTTGTTGGTTTTTTTGAACCATGTATTGGCGATAATAAAATGGATCGTCCAATATACCAAGTTTCCACGCAGCATATGGAATATCTTTTGCAATGTAGGTTGCAATGCCGTTGCTTCTAACCAGTACCTTATCTTCGTCCATCTCAGAATCAGATTTTATAACCCAGCAGCCTGCGTTTTTTCCTTCATTTTCAAGATATGTTATACCCATAGATTTCATCTTTTCAAAGACTATTTTCCATAGGCTTGAATGGATTATCTGCGACTCAAAGTTTAAGCAATCATATGTGACACCAAGTCTCCAGCATGTCTTTAGTTGCTCCTCCAATACTTGTCGTGTTATCTCATCGCCAAATTTTGCAATATCGGACTTTCCATCTTCGAGCTCTTTTAGAACTAGAATTCTTTTTTCTGCAAGAGATTTTTCTTTTTCATATCTTTCCGTAATGCTAACATATACAACGTCTCCACAATAATGATCAAATTTCTGCCCTTGGGGAGGCATTTTGGAGAATCCTCCATAAAGAAAGCCTACTAAAATATCGGCTACCTGAAGGCCTGAATCATCAACATAATTTAGAACGTTTACGTCATAGTTTGCTTTGCGTAAAATTCTTGCAACAGTGTCACCAATTATGATATTTCGGACATGCCCAATATGCAATGCCTTGTTGGGATTTACGCTTGTGTGTTCTACTACTGTTTTGACACCCTTACCTAGGTCAAAATCACCATAGTTATTGCTGACAGATGCTTTAATGACATTTTTTGCAAGAGATGAATGGTTTGCAACAAAATTCAGATATCCTGACTGATGTACATTTACTTGAGATACAAGGCTTGTCATGTTATCTCGGTATATTTTTGCAATAGATTCTGATATTTCAGAAGGTCTTTTTTTGAGAGGTTTTGCTAATAGAAATCCAATGTTGCAACTTACATCTCCAAAGTCTAACTTTGATGCCTCAGAGACATCAAATTCTACTGATGGATATCCAAGTTCAGATGAGATTTTTTGAACGGTAGATCTGATTTCGTCAAAAAGTAGTCGTAGTGTCATGCTATTTGTTCACTAGAAGTTTTAATTCAATTTTTTCCAAAGCCTCAATTACACCGTCTCCCTCATGGCCCTGAACTGCAATGGTTGCATGTGATTTTACTTCCTCAGATGCATTTCCCATTGCTACGCTCATACCTGCAAGCTTGAAGAGAGGAACATCGGTCTCGCTATCTCCTATTGCAACAACGTCTTGTTTTGTAGCTGAGAACATCTTCATCACTTCCAGGAATCCATTTGCTTTGTTGACTCCATTAGAATTTATGTGATATGCGTACATGCTATCAGAAAGCTGGACATTAAAATTATTTTCAGACAAGATTTTTTTTCCAAGCAGGATATCAAAATTTCTTTCAAGAACAACTTCAGTAATACGAGGAAATACAGGTTTTTCAATTGTTTCAGGAATCTTTGTTTTTAGAAACTCAAATGCATTCATACATTCTTGTTTGTTCCCAATCAACTTGTGTTCTGCAGGACCTGATGTAATTATTCCACCATTTTCTCCCACTGCAATACGTGTAGTACCACCAAATACAGAAAGAACAAAGGCCTCAATCGATGATCTTCCAGTTACATAAATTACCTTGTGGCCAAGTTTTACAAGATACCGTAGTGCTGCAAGTGCATCTAGGTCAACCCTTCCTCCTTTGTTGTCAGTGATAGTGCCATCAATGTCTACTGCAAATATCATTGGCTTCATTCAACCCACGTATCATGCTGGGCAATAATAACTGATATTATGATACGAATGCATTATTTTGATTAATAG
This sequence comes from Nitrosotalea sp., assembly GCA_035252445.1. Taxonomy (GTDB): domain Archaea; phylum Thermoproteota; class Nitrososphaeria; order Nitrososphaerales; family Nitrosopumilaceae; genus Nitrosotalea. The sequence goes on from DATFDB010000195.1 coordinate 8,098, forward strand.
ATGAATTGAAATGCTGTCATCATCCAAGATTACCATGACAAGAAAAGGAGCTATTTCAGAAATTTTAAGCAAGGCACTGTACCATGACAGGTCTGATCTTTATCTAGTCGGCTATCTCGACTTTGATACAATTAAGGAGGTTACCCTACCAGAATTTCTCAAACTTTCTGAAAATTTTGAAGTAATTCCCGTTACGAGGATCGCTTTCATAAAGAAGGAAGCTGAAATCTTGTATTCAAAGCATATCAGCGAAAAAGACCACGGTGTGATTTGAGATGTACTATTGTTGGATTAAATAGATAGTTGATTTCATATCTTAATTGTGTACACTGATTTTTTGAAGACAATTCTTGAGAATCCTTTCTTTGTAAAGTATGGATTGGTTGGCCTTTTCCTTAACTGTATTTTTGCTTCTGTCATACCTTTCCCTATTGTGTTAACATCAACTGCTTTACTCATAGATGGAGAGAATCCGGCGATGGTTTTCCTAATCATGTCTATTGGTTCTATTTGTGGTGGAATTTTGACTTATTACATAGGACAAGACGGAAAAAAAATGTACAGATTGCTAAGAAAGACACATAGTGATGATCATTACAAGAAAAGTTTTGAACGACTAAACAAACATGGATGGGTCATAATTTTTGCCCTGAGTCTAGTTCCCATCCTGACAGAAATAGTCACGATCATAGCAGGAGTGCAAAGGTATAATTTTAAAAAATTTATCATTTCAATGTCTGTAGCAAGGACGGCCAGTGCGTTCGCATCGGTGTATTTTGGAAACATGTTTGTGCAGTATTTCAATACTCTCAAAATTTAACGCGAGAAGAACTCAGAAGACATGATATTAGTAGGATTTTATTCAACAAAGGAGTAGATAGATTAGAAATGGGAATTCCAGAAAAAATTCAAGCCATAAAAGATGAGATGGCTAAAACTCAGATTAACAAGGCTACCGAGCATCACATAGGTCTTCTCAAGGCAAAACTTTCCAAGCTAAAAAGAGAACAAGAAGAAGTAAAATCAAAAGGATCAGGTAGTTCGGTTGGTTTTGACGTAAAAAGAACCGGAGATGCAACAGTAGTTTTCATCGGACTGCCAAGTGTGGGAAAATCCACTTTACTCAACAGACTCACCGGGGCAAAATCTGCAGTAGGTGCATTCCAATTTACAACCACGACCGTAGTACCAGGAATGATGGAACATAGAGGGGCAAGAATTCAAGTTCTTGACCTTCCAGGAATTATCAAAGGAGCTTCAACTGGAAAAGGATTGGGCAAAAGAGTTCTTGCTGTTGCAAAAAGTGCAGATTTAGTTTTGATAATACTTGATGTATTCCAACCATATCACGAAGAGGTTATCAGAACAGAGCTTGGAAATATAGGAATTAGACTGGATCAGAGACCACCAAACATTGTAATAGAAAAAACAGGGGATGGAGGTCTTTCGGTTAGCCAGCAAGTGCCCATAACAAAAATGTCTGTAAACCTACTCAAAGATATTTTGCGAGTCTATGGGATAAACAACGGACGTATTCTGATAAGAGAAGATATCGATTCGGAGCAGCTTATTGACTATATTTCTGGAAACAAGTTTTACGTTGAATCATTGACAATAATGAATAAGATAGATCTGGTAAACCAAGGATTCATGAATGAATTACAAGAAAAGATAAAATCAAAAATTATACCGATATCAGCTGATGCAGACATTAATGTAAATGCACTCAAAGATGCAATTTATGAAAAATTAGATTTTATCCGAGTATATATGAGACCAAAGGGAGGCGAGACAGATTACAAAGAGCCGCTCATCATCAGACGTAATTCAACAATTTTGGATGTATGTAACAAGTTACATCGCGATCTAAAAAAGGACTTTAGGTATGGACTTGTGTGGGGCAAGAGCGTCAAGTTTGGTGGACAGCGGGTTGGCATAAATCACACATTAGAAGATGAAGACGTATTAACAATAGTGAAAAACAAATAGCAACTCCTATTTTGTGTTAATCTTTTTACATATCGTGGAAAAAGAAACAGAAAACAGATGGTGTAAGAAATGCCTTTCAAAAACAAAACAAGAGATAATTTTCATGTCAGAAATGTCAACATACAAAAGAAGACGTCAGTACAAATGCACTCAATGTGGACAGATCTCATGGTTACAAGGCAGAAGACCTTCCGCTGAATCAGTTTACTAACAAAATTGCGATCAAATTTCTAGAATTTTATGAAAAATTTGTTGATACAATATCATCATTTGGTGTAATTTTCTTAAGCGTAACGATAGAAAAACAAGTGAATTGTATTGCGTTATAATGGCAACTAAAAGACGCGCAAAGAAATCAGCTAGACGATCAGCTCCAAAGAGAAAAGCTCCAAAGAGAAGATCTACAGCTAGAAAAACAGCGGGTAAAAAAGCTAAAAAAAGATCTGCAAAAAA